>JAMPBI010000240.1 GCA_023666775.1 Alistipes sp.
CATATTGCACTGTTCTTCAAATAAACCGCCGCGTCCTCATGCTTTATTTCACCGCTAATAATATTGATCTTGTTATATTTGTCCAGCGTTGCGCCTGCCTCAAGGTACAATACCGAATCCTTGTCCAGAGTAAGCAGATCATTGGTTCTAAACGTCGCGCCTTTCTTAACGGTCAGCCTTCCGCCCGTGTTAAAGGCATATTCTTTGGTAAGAATGACCTCACCGCCGTAAACGGTGCCATTCGTTCCATCGACATCTAAGACGATCGCCAGATAAGCGTCATCGTTTGAGCTTTTGATTTCGTTTGTGTATACCCACGGATAGAGCGTGCTGTCCATACCCTCGATGTTCACGGTGCTGTTCTCCCCGCCTATGCCTATGCCGCCGTCGGCGCCTCCTTCGGCGATAACCGTTCCGCTATTTATCGTGATATTACTGCCGGTTATCCCGGCGCCCGTGCCGTTTCCTTTAGCCGTAACGTTGGTGTTTGCGCCCTCTATCGTTACATCGGCACCGCCTATTCCTGAGGCACCGGCTGTACCGACAGCCGAAACCGTTCCGTCCGTTATGGTTACAACGCTTCCCGCGCTGCTTCCTCCTATAGCGACTCCGCCCATGCTTTCGGCTTTAATACTGCCGCCGCTTATCGTTATATCCGCGCCACTGCCCTGACCGCCGCCGATACCTGCACCGCCTTGACCTGACGCTTCAATCTGAACGCTGCCGCTTATGGTTATCTTTTCACCATTTCCTCTCTGACCTCCGCCTATACCTGCGCTGCCGTTTTTACCCTCGGCTTCGATATGACCATCGCCACTTATATCTATATTTTCACCTTTGCCGTAAGCTCCTCCGCCTATACCTGCGCCTCCATTGCCTGTGGCTATAATATGCCCATCGCCGCTTATTTCTATGTTTGTTCCGACGCGTCCTTGACCGCCGCCTATTCCCGCTCCTCCTTGACCGCCGATTGCTATAATCGACTCACCGCCGCTTATTGTTATGTCTGTTCCTTTTCCTCCTCCTCCGCCGCCTATTCCTGCGCCGCCAGATTGAGCGCCTGCTTTAATCATGCCGCCGCTTATCGTTATGTCACTTCCATCGCCATTACTTCCTCCGCCGATACCTGCACCGCCGGATTTACTTTCGGCTTTAATGATACCGTCGTTTATTGTTATCCCACTTCCGCTGCTATTGGTTCCTCCTCCGATACCTGCACTAGCATTGCTTTCAGCCTGAACAACACCGCCGTTTATTGTTATATTGGTGCCTTTGCCACCGTCACTGCCGGGATATCCAGAGCCGCCCCCCATTCCCGTGCCGTTGCTGCCTGTAGCTTTGATAAAACCGCTGTTTATCGTTATATTTTCGCCGTTACCATCTTCACCACCGCCTATTCCTGCTCCTGTGCCTTTGCTTACAGCTATGACATACGCGCTCAGGCTGTCCGTATCAATACTGTTTATTATATTGTCCGCATTTACCGCTTCGGAATGATCTATGTCCGGATTGTCTATTGTAATCGTAATACCGCTGCCGTTGCCATTGTAACCGCCGCCTATCCCCGCGGCATATTGTGATTCCGCGGTAACCTTGACACTGCCGCTTATCTGTATGTCGGTACCGCTACCTTCTCTGCCGCCTCCGATACCTGCGCCGTAGGCCTCACCCGTTGCCGTGATCGTTCCACTGCCGCTTATTTGTATATGGGCAGCGTCGCCGCCATAGCTGCCGTTTGATGTAGTAACCCGTTTACCACCGCCTATTCCTGCACCATCGCCCCTGCTTATGGCTGTGATTGTTCCGCTTCCGCTTATTATTATCGTGTCACACGATCCGCCTTTCCCGGCGCCGATACCGGCTCCGTCGCTACTTTTGGCTGTGATATTCGCACTGCCGCTTATTTGTATATTGACAGCGTCGCCGCCCTGGTAGTCATCTGATATATCTCCTCTGCCGGCTCCTCCGCCAATACCTGCGCCGCCTTCGCCGCTACTGATGATTGTTCCGTTATCAAGAAATACTCCGCTGCCTATGGCTGTGACCGTTCCGCCGCTTATCGTTATATTCGCGGCGCTGCCTCCGTAGCCGCCGCCTATTCCTGCGCCTCCATTGCCACCACCAGCGCCACCGGACTGGATTCTTGTCGCTGCCGTTACAATACCTTTGCTTATGGTTATATCTGTGCCACTTCCGTTCTCGCCGCCGCCTATTCCCGCGCCCTTTGATCCTATGGCGGTTATCTCGCCGCCGCTTATCGTTATATTCGCACCGTTGCCGTCCTTGCCGCCGCCTATTCCCGCACCGCCTCCGGTCCAATATATACCGTAAGTTTGGGGAAGCGCACTCGTGGCTTCCACCTTATCTCCGCTTATGGTTATATTTTTGCCTTCTCCCCCATCGCCGCCGCCTATTCCTGCGCCGCCTATTCCCTCCGCGGTGATATCGCCACCTTCTATGGTAATATTTTCTCCCGTCTGACCTTTGCCGCCACCTATTCCCGCGCCGCCGTCACAGCCATATGCGGAGAGTTTTCCTGCTCCTCTTATCGTAAGCGGAACGCTGTTATTCTGCAAACCGGCGTGCTCCGTTCCTGACCGCAGCAGATTATCGCCGCTAAGAGTAATGGTAACACTGCCTACGTCGTCCGCTATTTCAAATGCCGCGGCATATCGCGACGAATCAAGGGAGACGCTTAAACCCTCAAAGGTTATATCCACCGCCTTCTGCGGAGCCGCTACCACTATCCGGTCCAAAATCGTAGTGCCGGAAATCGTCATAGGTTTGTCGCTGAGGATAGTAAATACATTATTCTCATAATGGTAGTCCTTGTCCTCCTCAAGATCCTCGCCCTTTACACTCAGATTGCCTGCGTTTACGGTTGTCTCCGCGGCATGGATTGAAATAACATTTGCCGAAAGGACCGCTGTCAATACAAACCAAAAAACAAAGACCGCTGTCAATTTTTTCATACTCTCTTCCTCCGTAACGATTATATGATAATCGTAGAAATTTCGTTGGTATCTTTTTTAATTATACCAGTATTTTATAGGGTTTGGCAAGACAATTAAAGGTAATTGATATATTCGATCTTATTGGAGGACAGATCCACGATCTCCTTTACTTCTTCGTAAGTCATTTCCAGCTTTTTTACAAGCTCCTCCATCGTAACCTTTCTTCCCAGTTCTTCGGAAAGTTCCTTCGCGCAGTCGTTGACCGCGTTCACCCGTCCCGCGATCTTATAACCTACGTTATTTTCGCTTTCCTGCTCGTAAAGAGCCGCCTGCGCCGCCTTGACCACCGCATTTTTCAGATACGCGCGCAGCTCTTTAACCGACGCATCCGTATAATCAAAACCTGCCGCGCCTTCCATCAGCCCCATGTTGCCTTCCTGGATCAGGTCGCTCATAAAAACCGTTTCATTGGCATAAGGCTTTACCCATCTTATCACGTCCTTTAAAAACGTATTGACGATCTGCCCGCGAAACGCCTCGGGATTTTTCATAGCCTCCGCCAGTTCGTCGTCGGAAAGCGTCTTTACATTTTTGATATCCGCCTGATACATTTTAACAAATTCCATGTCCCGGTCTTCGTATCCGTCTTCCGGCGCGCTGCCGTCCTCTTCCTCCACGAAATCCGGCTCCGCGTCTTCACCCGCGACCTCTATTTTGGACGTTTTCAGATACGCGTACACCAGCCGAAGCTGATCGTCGTCCAGTTCCATTTCTTCCGCCCGGAAAATCTCTTTGATCTCCTCCGCCGTGATTTTATTGGCGCTGCTTTGCGCCCTATCCCTGATCCGCTCCACAGTCTCAATAAATTTCTGCTGTTCCATTCTTTCTTCTCCTTAATCCGTTGATCCGGCAAAACATTGTAAAATAGGCCCGCCATGTTCCGGCAGACCTATTACAAGCCAACATTTCCTATCGAATAAAATATCCCAATACCAAAATCCCCAGTACGATCCGGTAATATCCAAAAGGCTTAAAATCATTTTTCTTAATGTAGCCCATCAAAAACTTGATCGCGAGAACCGATACCACAAACGCCGTGACCATTCCCACAATCAATATCAGCGCCTCCGCCTGCGTAAACGCGAAGCCGAACTTTAAAAGTTTTAAAAGACTGGCTCCGAACATAACGGGGATCGCGAGAAAAAACGTAAATTCCGCCGCGACATACCGGGAACAGCCGATCAGCATGG
>JAMPBI010000241.1 GCA_023666775.1 Alistipes sp.
TATTCCAGTTTCTGTATCTCTTTATTGCGGTAAACCAGATCCTCTCTTACCGTAAAACCCATATGCTCCCAGAAAGCGTTTCCTAATGCGTTCTTCTCAAACGCCACCAGCGCCGCCTTATGTATGCCCTCCTTTTCCAGAGCCTTCATCGCGTGAGCCACCAGTTCCTTTCCTATTCCCCGTTTCCTGTACTCCTCTTTTACCGTAGTGTGGTGAATATACCCTCTTCGTCCGTCGTGCCCGCTCAAAATGACGCCGACAATTTCATCGTTTTCCTCCGCCACAAAGCATGTTCCCGGATTTCTGCGCAGGTATTTTTCAATTCCTTCCTTGGAATCATCTGCCGTATTCAGTCCCATGCCCGACGTATGGATCCACAGATCGTACACCTGCTCATAATCCTTAATATCCATTATCCGAATCATATTCCATCGTCCAATCCGATTTATTTCTCGTTATAATGTAAGCGGCATTGCCGGCTTAATAAAACATCTTCCTATACCATGTCACAGTCTCCGTATACGCCTTATATACCGTATCAATGTCAACGTTCCTGACGATCAGCATTCTGCATACTTCCTGCCAGTCGGCATTTTCATAAGCCTTCATAAACTCATATACCTCGGAAAACTCGCCCTTCTGCTCCAAAATCGCGTCCCGGATATCCTTGGACACGTTGACCTTATCCAGCGCCTCCGCCATCGGCACGTCCAGAATAATATCCAGCACGGAAAACAGCCCCATCAGGAATAATTCCGAAGACTTTACCGCCAGACCGAAAGCCGGCGCCAGAGTTTCCGCAAATTTTGCCCTCAGAAGGGAAATCCGGTTGATCTCGTTCGGTTTGTCCGCGCACAACTCCTTGGTAATAACCGTATTCAGCCATTTCTTTAATTCCTTTTGACCAAGGATCGCCGCCGCATGGCGGATCGAGGTGATCTTGGAATTGATGGCGATACGGTTCACCATATCGAGCAGGGAAACCACCAGCGCCGTATCGCGCCCGATAACATCTGCCGCCTGCGTCAGTTCATAATCCGCGTCATTAACAATATTCATCAGTTCAAGATAATTCACCTTGAGAGGCTCAAGCTTTGTTTCTCCCTTTGTAACGGGAAGACGGTAAAATCTACCCTCAAAAAACGGAAACATCTCATCGTCTTTCAGTTTATCAAAAGTCGCCTGATCATCTACATTTCCCACACAGATCTTGATCTGCGGAAACTGGTGTGAAAAGTAGATCTTTGCCTTATCCAGATGGATCCTTTTACAGTCAAGAATAATATAGGACATCATCTGAAGGATCTCTTTTTTGCTCTCAAACTCCGCAATCGGAATTTTATAGATCGCCATCTTAAACCCGGCGTCCTTTAATTCCTTCAGACGCTTACGGTAATCGTCCGTATTGGTAATGGAATTATCAAACAGAAGAACCAGCCGTCTGCGCGTCTTTACGTCAACCTGCGACTCGATATCGGAAAATACATTGATCGGACCGATATGCAGAAATACATCGGTATTCGGCGTCAGCGTATCAAGACCGATATTCTCGATGACCTCCAGTCCGTCTATCCTTCCCGCGCCGTTCAGCACCGCGCTCCCCTGCAGATCCGGATTGAGCAGGTAATTCTCCTTCTGTGAGAACAGAGAATAGGCAGACACCTTCATATTTTTGTCAAAAAACGGAATTAATGTTACCAGCATAACTTTTACCTCCTTTAGTATTGTTTATTAAACAAAAATCATCAAATTCCATAACATTTATACTTTGTTACTATTTATTTTACCACTTCCCTTCCGCCGTTGCAATCATTCAAAGATATTCTTGATTGTAAATTCATCGAAAATATGGTAAACTTACTTCATACAAAACCAGCGAATGGAGAACGACCGGAAATGTTGTCATTATTTATCGGAATACAGTATATAGGCATTATCATTCTATTGATCGAAATACTATATATCCTAAAACAAAAAGCGTCCTGGATGCAGACCTATTTACTGGTGATCATATTCGCGACCCTGATCAACTTCGTCGGATATCTTTTTGAAATCCAGGCGGGTTCTAAGGAAACGGCTCTTTTGGCAGTCAAATTCCTCTATATCGGGAAACCGTATATCATACTGGTTACCTTTTTATTCGTCATGAAATTTTATAACGTCCGTATTCCCGACTGGCTCAAAAATACCATGTGCGCCCTGCACATATCCATCAGCATGCTGGTCTTTACCTGCGACAGGCACTCTCTGTTCTACAGCAGTATCGACTACACTTACGACGGATATTTCCCTCATCTCGTACTGGGACACAGTCCGATCTATAAAATTTACAGCGGCATCGTACTGGTCTACCTTCTGATACTGACCGCCGCCGGAATACACCGTTACCACATAACGACCACCACAAGGGAGAAAAAGCAGATCTGGTACCTGACCGCGATCGCGATCGTTTCGGGAACAGGATTTGTCGTATATTTCAGCGGCATTATGAAAGGCTATGACTGCACGCTCCTGGGATATCTTGTCTCCACGGTCCTGCTGCTGATCATCATGCTCCGGTACAACCTGCTGGACACCGTCGATCTGGCAAAAGAACATATCGTAGACGAATTTGCGGACGGCGTGCTGGTAACCGACAAAAACGGCCGGATCCTCTACTTTAACCCGCAGATCAAAAACATTTACCCGGAATTTGATAAGGAAAACGGAGCCGGAACCTTAGAAGAACTGGAACAGCTATATCTGGATAAACAGCAGCTTTTTGTCAATGATCATACCTACGAGATCCACAAAAAAGACATCGTCAAAAACGCGGAAGTTTACGGAAAAATGCTGGTGATACGGGATATTACGGATATATACAGCTATACCATACAGCTTGAAAACGCCAGTCAGGCAAAGTCGGATTTCCTCGCGAAAATGTCCCATGAGATCCGCACTCCGATCAACGCCGTTCTGGGAATGAACGAAATGATCCTCCGGGAAAGCGCCGACAAAGAAACCAAAAAATACGCCATGGACATAAAAACATCAGCTAACGCGCTGCTTTCCCTGATCAACGATATCCTGGACACTTCCAAGATCGAATCGGGAAAACTGGAGATCATACCGGCAGAATACGCGCTGGACAGTCTGCTGAACGACGTCGTAAATATGATCTACATAAAAACAAAAGAAAAAGAGCTGGAATTTTTACTGAAAGTCGATGAAACGATACCGAATTTCCTGTTCGGAGACGATATACGGATCCGTCAGATCCTTGTAAATTTATTGAACAACGCCGTAAAATATACGGACAAAGGCAGTATAACGCTGAAAGTGTCCGCGGCGGAAAAAAACGACGGAATCAACCTGCATTTTGAAGTCATCGACACCGGAAAAGGGATCAAAGAGGAAGATCTTCCAAAACTGTACGCGGCATTCGAGCGGATCGAGGAAGACAAGAACCGCAATGTGGAAGGTACCGGGCTTGGAATGAAGATCGTTGTGGATCTGCTGGATATGATGGAAAGCAGCCTCAAAGTGGAAAGCGAATACGGGAAAGGCACTTCTTTCTCCTTTACCTTATACCAGAGCGTCACCGACAGACAGCCTATCGGCAACTTTGAGGAGCGCAGCGAAAATCTGTATCAGGAAGAAACCTACACGGCGAGTTTTCTGGCGCCCGAAGCAAAGGTACTGGTCGTAGACGATAACGAAATCAACCGCCGGGTATTTAAGGGACTTCTAAAACAAACGCTAGTGCAGATCACCGAGGCGTCCTCCGGTTTTGAATGTATGGAACTCATACAAGAAGAACGGTTTGACATTATTTTCATGGATCACATGATGCCGGAACTGGACGGTATCGAAACGCTACACCGTATGGGAAAACTTGCCGATAACAAATGCGTCGGCGTTCCGGTCATAATCCTCACGGCAAACGCGGTCGTGGGGGCAAAAGAAAAATATCTGGAGGAAGGTTTTGACGACTACCTCTCAAAACCGGTGCAGGGAACGAAATTAGAAAACATGTTAAAACGCTATCTGCCAAAAGAATTGTACCGGCTCAATCCCGCCTTAGCGGATCTGCAGGGAACGGACGACGCGGCGGAAACTGCCGGTGAAATCCCGGAAATGCAGGAATTTGACGTTAATTACGCAAAACTGTTTTTTGAAAACGACGATTTACTTCTAATGACCATGCAGGACGTATACAACGA
>JAMPBI010000242.1 GCA_023666775.1 Alistipes sp.
GGAGGATTATATCGCGGCGGATATTCCCGTGATCTGCTGGGTGACGATCGGAATGCAGGAACCGGTTTCGGGCATGGAATATTATTTCGCGGACGGCACGTTTTACCGGTGGAAGGCGAAGGAACACTGTATGCTCCTTATGGGATTTGACGGGGAGCGATATTATTTCTGCGATCCGATGTCGGGCGGAGCCGTGGTGTCCTACGAGAAAAGTCTTGTAGAAAAGCGGTACGAGGAGATGGGGAAGCAGGCGGTGGTTATTTATTGATTTTTTGGAAAATAGTGCTTGACAAATGTGGTCGGTGATTATAGACTAAACATATAGAGGTCTATAATTATCGACCTATTTATCTGTTACCGTCAGGTAAAAGCGGGGAAAAGAAGGGAGAACGAGATGGAGTATTTAAAATTATGTGACAGCGATTACCGTTTCATGCAGCTGGTCTGGGAACACGCGCCGGTCGGTTCGGGGGAGTTGGTCAAGCTGTGCGGCGAACATCTGGGGTGGAAGAAGTCAACGACGTATACCGTTATCAAGAAGCTGTGCGAGAAGGGGTACATTAAGAGCGAGGAGACGGTTATTTCCGTGATGATCCCCAAGGAGCGGGTGCAGGCGGACGAGACGGAGTATTTTGTGGAGCGGACGTTTTCCGGCTCCCTGCCCGGGTTTGTGGCGGCATTTTTAGGAGGGAAGACGATTTCGGACAAAGAGGCGGCGGAAATCGTGCGCCTGATCGATGAGCATAGGGAAAGGTAAGGGGATACGGTATGGAGATATTGGCAAGGATTTTTTTGACGGTTTTGAACAGGGGAGTGGAAATTTCCTGCGTTATTCTGGTGGTGCTGGCGGCGAGGCTGCTGCTTTTGAAGCTGCCGAAGAAATATTCGTATTTTCTCTGGCTTCTGGTGGCGGTCCGTATCGTGGCGCCCGTGGAGGCGTTTTCGCTCTTTCCTTCGCCGGGGATTTTTAATATTCCCGCGGTGGGGGAAACGCAGGAGAGGATCGCGGCGGTGGAGGAGCAGTTTCGCGCTTTTGGGGAAGAGAGCGAAAATGCGGACGTTTTCACCGGAGCAGTGCCGAAGGAAGGGAATAACGCGGCAATGCCTGTCGTGAGCGGTTCGGAAAATGTGGACGGAAAACAGGAACAATTTGTTCCGAAGGAAGAAACGGATCCGTTGCCGGACATTTTGCAGATTATCCGCGCGGCGGCTTTGGCGTGGGTTCTGGGTATGGCGGCTCTGTGCTGTTACGGCGTGATTTCTTACGCGCTGCTTTTGAAGAAGGTTTCGTCGGCGGTTCTGCTGCGGGATAATATTTATGAGTGCGGAAATATCGGGTCGCCGTTCGTGATGGGGCTGATCCGTCCGCGGATCTACATTCCTTTCCGTCTGGGCGCGCAGGAGCGGGAGGTCATTTTGTGCCACGAGAACTGCCATATCCGCAGGAAGGATTATTTTGTAAAATTCGGCGCGTTTCTGGTAACGGCGGTTTACTGGTTCAATCCTCTTATGTGGCTCGCCTTTTTCCTTCTGACGCGGGACATGGAAATGAGCTGCGACGAGCGGGTGGTCATGGAGCTTGGAATGGACGTGAAGCAGGATTACGGCAGAATTTTGCTGTCTTTTGCCACCAACCGCAGGCAGGGCGCGGCAGGACCGCTGGCGTTTGGGGAAGGCGATACGAAAAGGCGCGTGAAGAATGTGCTGGATATCAGGAAAACACGTTTTTTGGCGGCAGCCGCAGCCGTAGCGGTGCTTTTCGCGGCGGGCGTTTTGTGCCTTGCCGGGAAGGGCAATGGGGACGACGAGGCGGTTTTTAAGGCGGATTCGCAGGAAACGGGCGGAACGCCGGTTTCCGCCGAAACGGAAGCATTTGTAAAAAAATGGGCGGAGGATTTCTGCGCCCGAAACGGCGAGGGGCTGGTCGCGGCGTGTGAGGAAGGCGTAGGGGAGAGTATCCCGTTTATGGACACTGCCGACGGCAGGGGTTTTGGCATGTCTTCTCCGTGGCCGTGGGGCGACATTCCGTATGAGATCAAGGAAATCACGGGGGACAGCGCGGTGATTTTTTATTACGCGGTAACGTCGGACCCTCATTTATGGCCGTGGCGGGAGGAGATAAAGTTTCGGGGTGAGGACGGAAATCTTCTCGTGTACGAGGAGGAAATGACGGGGATTGCCGGTATCCGTACCGCGGAGGAAATGCGGCTTTTGTACCCGGACGGCAGGATTTCGGGGACGGTGATGGATTATAGGACGAATGACCTTGGAAAAGATCTTTTGCTGAATCATCTTTTGGGAAGAAGTCTTCCGGGCTCAAATGTGCTTGTACACCCGGAAGAAGCCGCCGTTTTCCTTTTAAATATTGTTACGGGCGAGACGGTTCTGACCGGTATTTACAGCCGGCAAAGCGGTGAAAGAGCGGAAATTGCCATTTATTTTACCGGGGAAGACGAGGCGGTTCTGGTCACGATGGAGCGTATGACGAATAACGACGGGAAAAACAGGGGTATCTGGGTTCCCGTGGAAATTGAGTTCCGAGGCAGCGACAAAGCGATGATACAGGACGTTATGATACAGAATACCAAGCATGGTCTTGTGGCGGCGGGCGAGGTGCAGTATCGGGAGATTGATGTAAAACTTGACGCGACAATGCCGTCTTACGATGTATCGGGAGAGAATCCTATCGACGGGGATTTTCTGGACGAGTTTTACTTTCCGTATCAGAGAAAAATGTATGTTTTTCTTCAGGAACTGGCAGACCGCTGTGACAGCGAGGATCTGACACAGTGGAATAGGCGGTATGGGCGGAACGGACAGTATTTCCTTCGTATTACGTCGTCGGAACCGGGGAGCAGCGCGAATTTTTACACGTTTATTACGGATTTTGCTTTTACGGAGGAGGAAGTCCGAAAAGCATGCGCCGTTGACCGGGAAACGACGAAGGAGCTGACGGGATATTATGATGAACTGACGTTTTCCGAGGCGGAAGTTGACGTGCTTTTTTCCGGCAGCGAGGAGGAAATCACAAGACAGTTCGCTACTCCTTACGCGATCGTTCTCGGAAAATACGCGTACAGCCCTCTCTGGCTCTATGCACACACGATCGAGGATTATGAGGCGGTGGGGATCACGAGGGAGATGGTGCGTGAAAAGGTCGCGTATTATCAGGATATTGAGCTGCTGCCGGAAGAAATGAGGGAGGCGTTCGCGGCGAAGGTGAACGCGTTTTTGGGGGAGGAGGTGTGGCGGTAATACATTCCGATATGACCAAGTATTGTTACCAGCATTTTGAAAACGCGTATAACATCGGCTGGAAGATAGGTCAAAAAGAGACGGCGGAAAATAAAAACACATTTGATCCGGCATTTTTGGAAAAGTTATGCCGATATTGCGACAATCCGCTGAATAGGGATTTAAACGGCGTACACCGCAGAACGGAGATTGGCGGGAAAAGCTATGTGAAAGGGTTTGGGGAAATCCGTGTGATCGACTTCAAACAGAAAATAAGATACGCCGCGCCCAATGTTATTGTGGACGACATATCGGACGGAAAATACACCCCGCCTGCCGGGTTTATCGAGGCGGTGATGTCCGCGCCGGAACTGTCTTCCGCGGAATATCGGAAATTTTACGCGGAATATTCGGAAGAAAATTTCTGGGGAGAGCCAATGGAACGCTGTTTGAATATTGAAAAAGCCCTCTTTTTACTGGAAAAGGATTGGGAAGGTTTTAAGGAGTACGTTGCGGAGGATAACCGGATCAATATGGTTACGTTAAGAGGTTCTTTGCTCAATTATGCCATCGAAACGGACAGGGAACGCGAGGCTCTCTGGCTGATTGAAAACGGTATGGATATCAATGCTTTTGATGGTCTGGAATTATTGACGGCGATAAAAAAAGGCAGCAACGATGTCGCGAAAGAGCTGATCGACAGGAAAATCGCCGTGGACGCGGATTTGATACAGGACAATCCTTTAGTGAGCGCGATACGGTTTTCTAATCTGGAGCTGGTGGAACAGTTGATGAAAAACTACCGGAATTTGATAGTAACGTATTCCAATGAGTATGTCAGGGATTGTACGATTTTGGATATTGCGCGGAGAACGCGTA
>JAMPBI010000243.1 GCA_023666775.1 Alistipes sp.
CGGGCTGACTTTGATAAGATTTTTGATAAAAAAGGAAAATTGATTGCCGTTCTTAATTATAATCTTATGATACCGGTTGAGGATGCACAGATATACAAAGTTGATTTAAAACCTGATCCGAAAGACTCTGCAAGTGAGTATCATTATAAACAATTGTGTATAGATGAATTGACATGGTGCAGAAAGAATCAGGAAATAATTGTAAATAAGGCTAACTGCTTATATGATTTGTGCCAGAGTGAGTCCGGGTATAAAGGGAAATCAAGGTGCCTTGATTTTGCAAAACTGGAACGAGTATGCGATAAGTATAATTCCAAATCCCGATAACGCTAAAAATGTTTCTTGTAAGTTTGTTTTCCTTAAAAAGCGTTAAATCACAATTAGGATCTATGGAGGGTTTCATATCGTATGGAAGCAAAAGAATTTGGGAAGGGACATAACCGAAAGGTTTTGCTGATCCCGGGCAATATGATGAGTTGGAGACAGTTTAGAAATGTAGTGCCGATTCTGGAAAAGGATTTTCATGTTATCGCGGTCAGTACAGATGGATACGACGGGGTGACGGAATTTACTACTACCGAAAAGTCAGCGGAAAGTATAGAAGCCTACATAGCGGATAATCTTGGAGCGCATGTCGATCTTGTTTTCGGTGAATCCTTTGGTTCCGCAACCGCAGGGCTGCTGTTCCATAGGCAGAGGGTTAAAATCGATTCCATCATAATGAACGGACCGCAGTATATGGATCTCGGTTTTCTTACAGGGTTGCTTAAAAGGACGCTTCCGAGAAATCAATACCGATTGATCGGAAAAATAAAGAGTGGGAGAGAAAGCGGGAAAATGCCGCTCATGCTGAAACTTTATACCCATGCTGATGATGGAAATATGCTTAAAATGTTTGAGGCTATGCCGGATAACATCACTTTAAAAACATTGCAAAATTGCATGGAAGAGGCGCTTTGTTTATATGAGACGATAAATTCATTTGAACCGGATCCGGCTGCGAAGGTTTCAATCTGGTACGGCGCCAAGGAGCCAAATATGAAGAAGGCGCTGGAAAAGTTAAGAAGAGCTTTTCCGGATCTTGAAGATCACCCGTTTGAAGGAATGGGGCATGGAGATATCATTGGTTATCCGGAACATATGGCGGAAGAAATTAAAAAATTTGCGGACCGATAATTTTCGCTTTGTGATCAAAACTGCCGCAAAGCCAGCTTATGCCGGGGTAATCGGCTCTAGCAGTGATATTCTGCTAGAGGTATAAATCGGGTTTTAAGGAGATAAGTAGGAATGGATATATACATAGAACGTGAAAAAGAAATAACATTGCAGGAATGGTTGAATTATGTTAAAACGGATAAAGATTTGGTTTTAGAAGAATTTGGGGAAGGTATCAACCCTATTACAAAACAGAAATTAAAAATAAAAATTGAGGGAAGGGTACTGTTTGATGATTGTGAAATCATATATCAAAAAGGACATATCGGTTGTGATAATTACTCAGAAAGAGTATTGGCTAAATTAAAAGAAATTGCGACGTCTTTCGGCGCGGAAGTTTTTGAATAGTGATATCTTAAACTTCCGGTTTAGGTGAGAGCGGCAAACAGAAAGCTGTATCATTTATTCAGTGCTTTGTAAACTTCCTTTGAAATAATACCATAACTTCCTAATCCATATATAGAAATAACCTTAGGCGGAGTATCTAACGGATTACCGCTTATATCTACATATCGTTGTCTGGCTATGTCCCAAAAACCGAGATCCATGCCGCTTTCGTGTGTTGTTACCGCAACATTTCCAATCGTTTCAAAATAACCTTTTATCCACGGTTGTTTGTTGACGATTTGTGGAGCTATCAACAAATCATTTGTTTCCAGATCAGATACAATCTCTTTTTTTACAGAACAATAATCATATATAAAGATTAAAAACATTCCCCTAATAAAGGAGTCGCGTGATTGCAACTCTGTTTGGATTACCTTTCCATAATAAAATATTCCCGGAATAGGCTGAAGAACAAACACATCTCCCGCGCAGGGCTTTTTTCGGGACTTATTCATTTGAATCAGCTGCATTTCTTTAAACACCTCGCTCACGTTTTCTTTGATTTGTTTAATTCCCATAAATTTGAGGAGATTTTGGCTTTGGCAATCGTCGTTATGTGGCTATCGGGAAAATAAGATTGCTTACGTTCGTTTTTACGTTTTGGAAGTAAAGCTACATAGAAAACCACCCCTAAACTTTGACCGAGCAGCGGGGTGGAATTTCTATCTCTAAACTTAGTCAATCCACCTTGTGGGCGGTTGTTCCCTTTGATTACGCATTTACAATAACACGTCGTTCTTGATTTTTCAATAAAAATCTTTTTCCTACACGCAGGTATGATTTGAACCTCATTTTGTCCTATTTTTAATAATTGGGAATAAAAAACAGTAAAGAGTGGAATACTTTTTACTGTTTATTTATTTGATAGGAAATTATGGAGGTTGCATTATGGCAGATGAGGTAACAACTCTCAATCCAACCAGATTAATTATCGCGGCGTTGATTGGTCTGGCTATTTTGTTGGTATTGATCATTAAGTTCAAGATCCACGCGATGATTTCCATTCTGATCGGCGCGCTGGTCATCGGTCTTGTGGCGGGAATGCCGTTTGAGGAGATCATCAACGCGGTAAACGACGGTATCGGAAACACGCTGAAAGGAATTGCGCTGCTGGTAGGTCTGGGTTCCATGTTCGGCGCGATCCTGGAAACGTCCGGAGGGGCGCAGACTCTTGCCGTTACAATGGTACGGCGGTTCGGTGACCAGAAGGCGGCATGGGCTTTGGGTATTACAGGTCTTGTAATTGCCATGCCTGTATTTTTTGACGCGGGACTGATCATTTTAATTCCGCTGGCATTTTCTTTGGCAAAAAGAACAAATCGTTCCTCGCTGTTTTACGCAATTCCGCTTCTTGCGGGTCTTGCGGTAGGCCATGCGTTTATTCCGCCTACGCCGGGACCGGTTCTTGTGGCGACGATGTTAAATGTGGAACTGGGCTGGGTCATTCTGGTAGGAATTTTCTGCGGTATCTGTTCGATGATCGTTGCCGGTCCGATTTGGGGCGCCGTCTGCGGAAAGAAATATAGGATCCCCGTTCCGGATCATGTGGCGAACCAGCAGGATATTGACGAATCAAAACTTCCGGGTTTCTGGACAATCGTAGGCATTATTTTAATTCCTCTTGTACTTATCATTATGGATTCGATCGTGGGAGTTGTTCCGGCTCTTGCGTCGTTACAGCCGGTGATCGGATTTTTGGGAGAACCGTTTGTGGCGCTTCTGATCGCGACCGTTGTGGCAATGTTTGTTCTGGGCGTGCGTCATGGCTACAAACTGCCGGAATTGGAAAAAATCATGACGAAATCGCTGGAACCGACGGGACTGATCCTTCTCGTTACTGCCTGCGGCGGCGTTCTCCGTTATATGCTCCAGTATTCGGGGCTTGGAGATGTGATCGGAAACGCGGTGTCTTCCGCAAATCTGCCTATCGTTGTGGTGGCATTTGTGGTAGCGGCGCTGGTCCGTATCTGCGTAGGTTCCTCTACGGTCGCCATGACCATGGCTGCCGGAATCATTGCGGCAATGCCGGGAATAAGTGAATTATCACCGCTGTATCTGGCGTGTACCACCGCCGCCGTTGCGGGCGGCGCCACGGTCTGCTCCCATTTTAACGACTCCGGTTTCTGGCTGGTGAAATCGCTTGTGGGAATGGACGAAAAGACGACGTTAAAGACGTGGACGATCATGGAAACGCTGGTGGGAGGAACCGGTTTTATCGTGGCGCTGATAATTTCTTTCTTTGCATAAATTTTAAGCGGAAGGAATCGTCCTGCCGCGGGAAAGGGGTAAACTATGGAACTGACAAGTCAGAAAATGCGGAAACTCGCTCCGGAGCTGGATCCTTTGCGTATCGGAACCGGCTGGAAACCGGAAGATTTATCAAAAGTACAGGTGATCATTGAAAGCACGTTTGGCGACAGCCACCCGGGAAGCGGTCATCTGGATATTTTAATCGAGGAAGTAAGAAAAGGTGTTGTCGAGGC
>JAMPBI010000244.1 GCA_023666775.1 Alistipes sp.
ATCCAGTCCGTAAAACGCAGCGGTTTCGGAATACCGTTATTACAGCCCGCTTCTTTTATCGACCGGAGATACATTTCCTGCAGCTCTTCGGGAAGCTGCCAGATATTCGCCTCAAAAGGGTGTCCGATCTGCGTTCCGTGAATCGCGATCCGGGAGTCGCGGTCAAACATATTCCACTCTTCCCGCGGCATAAACTCAAATAAAAAATCAACGACTTCCGGTCTTCGCACATCAAGGAAATGACCGCCTCCGATGTCCAGTTCGCTTCCGTCCGTCATGGAACTTCTGCACAATCCTCCCGCTTCCGGTTCCTTTTCCAAAACGAGAAAGTCCGGCTCTCCCTGCTTTTTTAGCATATTCGCAAAAGTAAGGCCTGCCGGACCCGCGCCTAAAATCAAATACTTAACCTTCATGCGGCTCTCCCTTTTCTTTCCGTACCGATTTCTCATACTGCCTTAAACGGAACAGAATATCCAACGCCTCCGTAACGGACTTAAATTTAAGCCCCGTTTCGGAACCGACATATACGATAGGAACTTCTACCGCATTTTCATTTCTACAGTAATACCGCATTTCCGTCTGATACATATGCCCCGTGGACAAAAATTTATCCAGATCGAGCTGCTTTAAAACGTCCGCGCGAAACGCCTCGTATCCGCTTGTCATATCTTTCAGGCGCGTACCGAGAACGATATTGGAAAGCAGCGTACCGCCGCGGCTCAAAAGCAGACGATAGGCAGGAAGATCTTTTACTCCGCCGCCCTTCATAAAACGGGAACCCCACACGCAGTCGTATCCCTCTTTCAGCTTTTCAATGAATTTGGATAAATCTGCCACGTCATGGCTTCCGCCGGCGTCCATTTCAATGATAAAATCCGCCCCTTCTTCAATCGCAACTTTAAAACCGTAAAGATAACAGGTAGCAACGCCCCTTGCTTCTTTGTAAAACACAAGATGGAGCCTTTCGTACTGTTTCATTGCCTCGCGAATGATCTCCTCCGTGGCGTCCCGGGAATACTTATCAATGACAATATATAAATGCAGCGGCTCCTGTCGGTATTCCATAATACGTTCTATGGTTGACCGGATTGTTTTTTCTTCGTTTGCCGCCGGCATAACAACCGCATATTTACTCATAAAAGCTGCTCCTTTAAAAAACGCATGATAACATATTATACACGAATCTTTAAATTACAACAATCATTTATCCAGATATTTCTTTAAATACTGCCCCGTATAGGATTTCTTGATTTTCGCGATCTCCTCAGGCGTGCCCTGGGCAATTACCGTACCTCCCCGGTCGCCGCCTTCCGGTCCCATATCAATAATATAATCCGCCGTCTTGATCACGTCCAGATTATGCTCGATAACAACCACCGTGTTACCGCCCTCCGCCAGTTTTTGCAGGATTTCCACCAATTTATGGACGTCCGCGAAATGAAGTCCCGTGGTCGGCTCGTCCAGAATATAAATCGTCTTTCCCGTACTGCGCCTGCTCAGTTCCGTCGCGAGTTTAATACGCTGCGCCTCGCCGCCGGACAATTCCGTAGACGGCTGTCCCAGCTTGATATAAGACAAACCCACGTCGTTTAACGTTTCAATCTTGCGCCTTATGGACGGAACATTTTCAAAAAACTTAACGGCTTCCTCCACCGTCATATCCAGTACGTCAAAAATACTCTTGTCTTTATATTTTACCTCGAGGGTTTCCCTGTTATAACGCTTTCCCTGACAAACCTCGCAAGGTACATATACGTCCGGAAGGAAATGCATCTCGATCTTAATGATACCGTCGCCCGAACACGCTTCACATCTGCCGCCTTTAACATTGAAAGAAAATCTCCCCTTCTGATAACCTCTCGCTTTCGCGTCCGACGTTCCCGCAAACAGATCGCGGATCTGGTCAAACACCCCCGTGTAGGTCGCCGGATTGGAACGCGGTGTTCTTCCGATAGGCGACTGGTCAATCGCAATGACTTTATCAAGCTGCTTCACTCCGTCAATACCGTCATGGTCCCCCGCAATGGTCCTTGCCCGGTTCAGATCCTTCACTAAATGTTTATAAACAATTTCATTTACAAGGGAACTCTTTCCCGAACCGGAAACGCCGGTCACACAGGTAAAGACGCCCAGCGGAATATCCACGTCGATATTCTTTAGATTATTTTCCCTCGCGCCGCGGACCTTAATATATCCCGAAGGTTTTCTCCTTTTTTTCGGTACCGGAATTTTAATCTTACCGCTCAGATATGCGCCGGTGATTGAATCCGGATTTTCCATAATATCTTTGGCAGTACCTGTCGCGATAACCTCTCCGCCATGTTCGCCCGCTCCCGGTCCGATATCCACGATATAATCTGCCGCCAGCATGGTATCCTCGTCATGCTCCACCACGATCAGCGTATTGCCCAGATTCCTTAAATGCGTCAGCGTATTCAGCAGTTTATCGTTATCACGCTGGTGAAGACCGATACTCGGTTCGTCCAGAATATACGCTACTCCCACCAGTCCCGAACCGATCTGGGTCGCGAGACGGATACGCTGTGCTTCGCCGCCGGACAACGTTCCCGTCGCCCTTGCAAGACTTAGATAATCCAGTCCCACGTCCATGAGAAAACCGATTCTTCCCCGGATTTCCTTTAAAATCTGTCCGCCGATAACCTCCTGCCTCTTTGTAAGCTCCATCTCATTTAAAAAAAACGATAAATCCCGGATCGACATCATCGTCATATCATAAATGCTTTTATCCGCCACCGTTACCGCCAGAGAATCCTTTTTCAACCTCTTACCCTTACACTCCTTACACGGCGTGATCTGCATAAATGACTCGTACTCCTGCTTCGTTCCCTCCGAAGCGGTTTCACGGTATCTGCGCTCCACGTTGCGGATCAATCCCTCAAACGCGACATCATATACCCCCTCACCCCGCTGTCCTTTGTAATGAACTTTCACGGAATGTCCGTCCGTACCGTGGATAATAATGTTGCGTATTTCCGCCGGATACTCGCAAAACGGCGTTGCAAGCGAAAAATTATATTCCTTTGCCAGCGCCTCCATAACCGCTCTCGTATAGCTTCCCTTGTCGGTCACGGACTGCCAGCCCAGCACCACGATTGCTCCCTCGTCAATACTAAGCCTCTCGTCCGGTATCATCAGCCGGACATCAAACTCCATCTTATATCCCAGTCCGAAACACTCCGGGCAGGCGCCGAAAGGATTATTAAAAGAAAAACTTCTCGGCTCCACCTCGGAAATACTGATCCCGCAATCCGGGCAGGCAAAACTCTCGCTGAAATTCATCTCTTTTCCGTCAACGACGTCCACCACCATCTGACCGTCGGCAAGCTTCATAATGGTTTCAATGGAATCGGTCAGCCGTCTTTCAATCCCTTCTTTTATCGCAATCCGGTCTACAATCACATCAATATTGTGTTTCTTATTCTTATCCAGTTTGATTTCTTCCGATAATTCGTAAATGTTGTCGTCCACTCTTACACGGACAAAACCGCTCCTCTTAACCTGCTCAAACAGTTTGGCATGTTCGCCCTTTCTTCCCCGCACTACCGGAGCCATAAGCTGTATCCTGGTGCGCTCCGGCAATGCCATAAGCTGGTCCACGATCTGATCTATGGTCTGTTTCTTGATCTCCCTCCCGCAGTTCGGACAATGCGGAATACCGATCCTTGCGTACAGCAGACGCATATAATCATAAATTTCCGTTACGGTCCCCACCGTAGAACGGGGATTGCGGTTCGTTGATTTCTGGTCAATGGAAATTGCCGGAGAAAGCCCCTCGATACTCTCTACATTCGGTTTTTCCATCTGCCCTAAAAACATTCTCGCATAGGAAGAAAGAGACTCCATATACCGCCTCTGTCCTTCCGCGTAGATCGTATCAAATGCCAGTGAGGATTTGCCGGAACCGCTGAGTCCCGTTAAAACCACCAGCTCATTTCTCGGAATGTCCACGGACAGATTTTTCAGATTATGCTCGTTTGCCCCTCTGATCTTAATAAATTGCCTGTTCTTATCATACTCTATTTTCTGCTTTGCCATTTCTCTACCTTCA
>JAMPBI010000245.1 GCA_023666775.1 Alistipes sp.
CTTCAACCGTCCCTGATAGCTGGAACAGTTGACGAACTTCCTGCCCTGATAACAGAGCTTTACGGGCGCTTCCTCGCTCTCGTAATACTTTGCCGCGATCCTCGCGATCTGGGGCGTCATATCCGGTCTTAAAACAAGGGTATTCCCCTCCTTGTCAAAAAACTTGTACATTTCCTTGGAAGCGATACTTCCCCGCTCCTTATTAAAAATATCAAAATACTCAAAGCTGGGACCTTCCACATCAAGATACCCGAAAGACTTCACCAGCTGACGGATTTTCTCCTGAATATACAGCTTGTCCTTACAGTCCGCGTTATAAATGTCCCGCACGCCCTCCGGCGTATGAAGTAAACTATTCATCTTCGATTCTCCCAATAAGATAGACCGTTTGTAAAACAAACTTCTATCCGAATTATAATTCGCCGTGCAATTCTTCTTTGTAAATAATATAATTGTCGCCGCCTTTTCTCTTACCGATCTCATGGGCGCGGAACAATTTCTTCTCGATCCGGTCATAGATCCTGCCGTTACGCGGACATTCCGCGGTCGCGATGGTAAACGTGAGTTTCAGCGAAGCCTCGCGGCTCACAAGCATCCAGCACAGCTTCGCCCGCGTGGATTCCAGAAAAGAACGGACGTTGCTCTCGTTCCCCACATTCCGCAGAAGGATCAGGAAACCGTTTTCCTCATACCTTGCCACCATGCCCCGCCCGCCTACATACTCCATCAGCTCCGTGGACATCTCGTTCATCATGGAATGATAAAACTCCTCGCCGTACTCCTTGCGGATTTCCTCCAGCCGGTCGATGGTGAGCAGCACCAGATGAACCTGCCCGCTGTGCAGCTCTTCGATATCCTTTTTGGCGGCTGCCAGAACCTTCGTATAATCGTCCAGCTCCGAATAAACGAACTTGTTCTTGTCCGTCTCAAATACCCTCGTCAACGCCATATAATGATTATTCAGATTGAGGATATCCGAAACGCCGATATCCAGGTGCCGCTTTCCCTCAAGGCTCACCTGGGACAGGGAAACCGTGAGCAGACACCACCGGTATGTATTGTCGTAACGCTGGAGGCGGACCACCATGCTCTTTTCCTCAAAAGCGTCGATCCGTTCCGCCACATACACAAAATCGTCCAGATCGACCTGATGGACAACGTCGGTCATCAGCCGGATCGTCGGTCCCACAAACCGGAAAAAATTCTCGTCCGCGCTGATGATATGATAATTTTCGTCCATGACCGCCTTGGTGTGAATAATACTTTTACTCTCTACAACTTTGTCCTGCATATATCTTTTCCTTTCCGCTACTGTCTTAGATCCAGATCTTTCTGGAGCATTTCCAGATAATGTACCATTATACCACTATGGGAACGGATTTTAAATTCTTTATTGACCTCTTCGTAGGTAAAACTTTTCCTGCCGCCGTTTTCCGCCCGCTCCCAGAACTTAATTATATCAGAAAACGGAATATAATACATCTCATCTTTTGCGGTAAAATACAAAATAATGAACGAAACGCCGCCCTGCTCCTCAAATTCCCGCATAAAACGCACCTGATGCTCATGGATATTCTGTAGGGCAAATGTGGAAACATTGCACTCCTTCGCGTCGAAACAGACGGGAATACCCTGCACGCAGCCGATGTAATCCACGGTACTTTTCTGGTCGAAATAAGCAAGCGTGATATGCCGCGTCTCTTTATCAATGGTGATTGGTTTAATGGGCGTAGGCACCTTCTGGATCAGCGCCAGACGGCTGGTGCGGTATTTTTCGTTGCTCTGGTTGATCAGATCCTCCAGTGTGGAGCCTCTTAAACCTCTTGTTTTCCAGATACCCATAAATGTTCTCCCTTGAGGAAATCCTCCATCTTCTCCGGTATCGGCGCTTTAATATCCAGCTTCTTCTTTGGAATGACCAGTTCATACGCGTGGAGAAGCTGCGACGAAATGCCGTATCTCCTGCGAAGCTCCTCATTAAGCCTTTTATCGCCGTACTTAAAATCCCCCGCGACAGGGTGTCCCGTCGAAGAAAGGTGCGCCCGGATCTGATGGGTCCTGCCCGTATGCAGCCTTACTTTAAGGAACGTAAAACGCCCGTTATCACATACCGGGATATACTCCGTCAAAATATACTCCGCCCCTTCGCGCGGCTGCTTTTCTATGGAAACGCGGTTCGTCTTATCGTCTTTGACGAGAAAACCGTCCATAACCTCCGCCTTGCGGATAACGCCTTTTACCACGCACAAATAATACTTTTCAAACAAACGGTCCCGAAAGCCCCCGGAAAGCATTAAAACGCCCTTTCTCGTCTTCCCGAACGTGACGATCCCCGACGTGTTCCGGTCCAGCCGGTTGCAGACCGAAGGTTTGAAAGTGGAAAATTCTTCTATAGAAATTGTACCATGATTTACGAGATAATCAATCATTATTTCATTAACGGATATATCGGACGGCTTCGCCTTCTGCGACAAAACCCCCGCCGGCTTGTTGATAAGAAGGATATCCTCGTCCTCGTACAGAACGGTTATTCCGTCCGGTAAGACCGGAAAGACCGCCGACGGCTGATAAGCAGGAGCGCCGCCATGAAATTTTTCCAGCGTCTCCTCGGAAAAAAACAGCCGGACGATATCGTTCTCGTTTAAGATCTCGCCGCCCTCCGCCCTCTTTTCGTTGAGCGTGATATTTTTTTTGCGCAGCATTTTATAAATAAAACCGGACGGCGCCCGATCCAGATATTTCTTTAAAAACTTGTCAAAACGCTGTCCCGCCTCGTTGGGCTTAATCCGTAACTCTCTCATCTTACAATACAAGAATTAAAAAATCGTTTTTAATCCGCTCCACCTTTTTCTCTTTCTTCTCCGCGGGCCGTAACGCCGATATCCGCTTTACAAACATATCGAAATCCGAAAACAGCTTTACGCCGACCGTATCGCCGCAGGACGCGATAAACTCCGAAACGCCTTTCTCAAAATAAGCCGCGTCAACGGAAGCGTCCCCCGCGTAACAGTAAACAGCCGTATCGGTCACGACGGCAAAATCCACATAAACTTTCTTGTCCCGACAAGTCATAACGCAGTCCGAAAGCAGGGGAAAACCCGCCGTTTTCTGCGCCAGCGCCTCATACATTTCCCGCCCCGGCGTTTTCGCCTTCGCGAACATCATATACGCGGTCAGGCACCGGGCTGCCGGAAGAACCAGTATGATCGCGATCACGGTGCAGATATTATTCTTTGTGCCGCATATCAGATACCCCGCGCAGAATATGAACGAAACGGCTAAAAATTCCCCCAGCGTCTTGAAAAGCAGCGTCTGTTTCCGGTAATCCGCGTATCCGTAACCGCCTTTTTCCACCCGTTTTTCCATCTCTGTCCTCTCCTATCCCATAAAGTCGATAAAAATCCGGTGCGGAAGAAGTTTGCTAAGAATACGGAAAGCCCTCATCGTATTTCCGTAAACCGACACGTCCTTCCCCAGCCTGGCGTCGTCTAACGCCTTAAAAACAACGTTTCGCGGTTCGGCGATAAGAAGTTTCTTAAAAAACGCCGTTTCCCCGTTGGGGTCGGCAACCTGAAAAAATTCCGTCCGTACCGGTCCCGGGCAGACTGCCGTTACGGTGATCTGCCGCTTGGTAAGCTCCGCGTTAAGCGCCCTCGAAAAACTCAGCACATACGCTTTTCCCGCCGCGTAAACATCAAAACCCGGCTGGGGAACAAACGCCGCCGAGGACGCCACATTTAAGACGCGCGCGCCCTTTCCCATATACGGAAGCGCCATGTAAGTCATTCCCGTCAAAACCTTACAGTTCAGGTCGATCATATTTTCCCATGTCCTGCGGTCCCCGTCCGTAAAACGGGAAAGCAGTCCGAACCCCGCGCTGTTCACCAGCATTCTCACGTTTGGTTTTACCGCCGCAAGTTCCTGCTCCAGAAAACAAAGCGTCTCCTCCTTCATAAGATCCCTATCGAAAATCCGCAGTTTCGCCGGGACTTCCTCCGCAAGTTCCACCAGACGTTCCTTCCGTCTCGCAATCACCCAGATCTCGTCCAGCTTCGGGT
>JAMPBI010000246.1 GCA_023666775.1 Alistipes sp.
AGCGTGGTGCGGATTAGTTCCAATCCGCAGTTGTGGAACCGTAAGTTTTTGTCGCCCCGTGAGATTTTTGAGGCGGACGGTATTGCGGGTTTTGCCGCGGACGCTGCCGAGAAAGCCGCCATGCTTGATATGTACGGGATCAACGTGAATTTCGCGCCGGTATGCGACGTTTCCGTAAATCCCGACGACTTTATATACCGGCGGAGTCTGGGACAGGACGCCGCGACGACGGCGGATTTTGTGGGGACAGTGGTAGGTGTTATGCATGATTTAAAAATCGCCTCCGTGCTGAAACATTTTCCGGGATACGGAAATAATGTCGATACCCACACGGAGATCGCCGTGGATAACCGCCCGTACCAATCCTTTACGGAGTCGGATTTTTTACCGTTTCTGGCGGGGATTGAAAAGGGAGCGGAGTTTATCCTTGTTTCCCATAATATCGTAACCTGTATGGACCCGGAGCTGCCGGCGTCGATCTCTCCTGCCGTGCATGAGATTTTACGAAAGGAACTGGGATTTGACGGTATCATTCTCACGGACGACCTCGCGATGAAAGCGCTGGAAGCGTATTCGGAGGATAACCGGTGCGCCGTTATGGCGGTGAAAGCGGGAAACGACATGGTTGTGACGACCGATTACAGGGAGCAGATACCGCTGGTCATCGACGCGGTGAAGAGCGGGGAAATCGACATTTCGGTGATCGATAATGCGGTATACCGCATTTTAAAGATAAAGTATGAGCTTGGATTGATCCAATAAACAGAGAAGAAAAAGGAGTATGAAAATGGACGAAAAATTCAGAAAACAGCTTGAGGAGAACGGGGCGGACGTCGGTACCACCCTGAAGCGCTTTATGGGAAACGAGGCGATGTATATGAAGTTTCTTATGAAGTTCCAGGACGACAGAAATTACGACAGCATTATGGAGAATGTAAAAAAGCAGGATTACGACGCGGTTTTTACCGGAGCCCACACGTTAAAGGGCGTCAGCGCCAATCTGGGTTTAAACCCGGTATACGACGCGTCTTCCCAGATCACGGAGCTTTTGCGGGGGCGGCTTGACCACCCGGTCGACGTCGTGAAGCTGGACGAATACACGGGGCAGCTTCGGGAAGCATACGGGTGTTTCCGGAAGATTTTAGATAACTATAAGTCCGCAGAAATGAATTGACATTTTTTCGGAAAAGTGTTATACTGCGTAAAACGGATCGGAAGAGGAGATATCTATGGAAAGACAGCAGATATTGATTGTTGATGATGAGGAAATAAATCGCGCAATACTTGGCGGCGTGTTTCAGGAAGAATATGATATTATTGAAGCTGCCAACGGTCAGGAGGCCACTCTTCAGATTGAGAAGAATAAGAATATTGCGCTGATCTGTCTCGATATTGTGATGCCGGTGATGAACGGTTTCGGCGTGCTGGAATATATGAAAGAACACGATCTTATTGAGAAGATCCCGGTTATGCTGATCACCAGCGAGACGGTTCTCGACAGTGAGGAACAGGCATACAGCTACGGCATAGCGGACGTTATGCATAAGCCGTTTTACCCGCATATCGTTAAGCGCAGGGCGAGCAATATCATCGAATTATACCAGAATAAGCATAATATGGAAGTCCGCCTGAAAGAACAGGAAGAGGAGATCCGGGCGCAGGAGAAGAAGATCCGCGAGAACAACGAATTTATGATCGACGCGCTCAGTACCGTGGTGGAATTCCGAAGCCTTGAGACGGGCGAGCATATCCGCCGTATCAAGTATTTCACAAGGATACTTCTCAAGTATCTGATGATGTATTACCCGAAATACGGACTGACGCAGCAGGACGTCGATGAGATCGCGCGGGCGGCGGCTTTACATGATATCGGTAAGATCGGCATTCCGGACTCGATCCTTTTGAAACCGGGAAAGCTGACGACGGAAGAATTTGAGATCATGAAGACCCATACGACGATAGGGTGCGATATATTGAAGAAGTTTTCGGAAGATGAGACGGATCGTTTCTACCGTTATTGTTACGAGATATGCCGTCATCACCATGAACGATGGGACGGGAACGGATATCCGGATCACTTGGCAGGGGACGAGATCCCTATCAGCGCCCAGATCGTTGCCATCGCGGATGTATATGACGCGCTGGTAAGCCCGAGGGTGTACAAAGGTCCGTATGCCAATAATATTGCATATGATATGATTATGAATGGTGAGTGTGGGCAGTTTTCGCCGGATGTACTCGAGTGTTTTGCGCTTGCTAAGGTTGATTTCTTCAACATTGTGGAAGTGATTAAGATGTTTGATTTTTCTTAATGGAATGACAGTAAGCAGCAAAAATTCGTTTTTGCTGCTTTTTTCTATTTGATAAAACTTGCGAATAGGAAGGGATTTGGATTACCATGGAACAAAGGGAAGAATACATATTTCCTATGGAAAATTCGCTGGAAATGCTTCTTGTATTTGACCGGTCGGGAAAAATTATTTATGCGAATAAGGCGGCAAACGACCGATTAAAATATAATAACGACCTGTGTGAGAACCATATCCACACCGTTTTTCCCAACGAGTTCAAGGAGGCGGAGGACGGTTTTACAACGGAAGCGGAGATTAACGGAGACGTGCAGGAATTTGTGGCGTACCGCAAGAACCTCACCTGTTTTCCGGTGGAGGCGAAAATATTAAACGACAGCCGCAGACCGGATCGGTACATATGCATGGCGAACGATATTCTCGAGAAGAAGATCTTAGGCAGACAGATCGAACAGGTAAAAACGGAAGCGCAGCAGGCGATGAAGGTGAAGTCGGAATTTGTCGCGAACGTAACCCATGAACTGCGGACCCCGGTGAACGGCATACTGGGAAATGTAAAAGAACTTCTCGGCGGCAGCCACGACGAAGAGACGGAAAAATCCCTCCGGCTTATTGAGCGCTGCTGCGGGGATATGAATAAGATCATTAATAACATTCTGGATTTTTCCAAGCTGGAAGCGGGAAAGTTCACGCTGGAGACAAGGAAGTTCAATTTCCGGAATATGCTTGATTATGTGAAGGGAAATCATATGAACAAGCTGACGGAAAAGGGACTTGGATTTTTTATGACGGTTTCGCCCCAGATACCGGAGTATGTCATCGGCGACGAGCTGAGGATCGTCCAGGTTCTGAATAACCTGCTGTCCAACGCCCAGAAGTTTACTTCCCTGGGGAGGATAACGGTTGAAGTGCTGAAAACGGCGCAGGTCAACGACCGTATCGAACTGTTTTTTATTGTGAGCGATACGGGTATCGGGATCGACGACGCCGATAAGGATAAATTGTTTCAGAGTTTCTCGCAGGTGGACGCCTCGATTTCCAGAAAGTACGGCGGCACGGGTCTGGGACTGAATATCTGTAAACAGCTTGTGGAGCTGATGGACGGCAGGATCGAAGTGGAGAGCGAGAAGAACAAGGGAAGCACGTTTTCCTTTTCCATCTGGGTTGATTCCTGCGGCGATGAGGAAAACAGTACGGTGGTATCCGCGCCGGAAGAGAGCATACCGGAGGACGACGACGATTATACCGCCGTTAAGATCTACGGAACGCCGGAGAATAAAGAGAGTCTGAAACGGAACCTGTCGAAGCTGATCCTGTGTGTGGAGATGGAGAACTGGGAGAAAGCGGAAATGTTTATGGAAACGGTCCGCCAGCTGACGGAAGAAGCACCCCATGAGATCAAGCGTATGGCGCTGAGGCTGAAAATGGCGATACAGAAGGCGGATTATGATAAAGTGACCGCACAGTTTAACGATTTGATGAACAGTTTGTGATTTCAAAAGGAGATGAGGCCGAGATGGAGAATGAGAATAAGACCAAGGCGGACGTTCTTATCATTGACGACGTGGAGATCAACCGAGCCATTCTGGAAGAGATTATCGAGGATATGGGCTGCCGTCCCATTTTGGCGGAAAGCGGGGAAGAGGCGTTAAAGCTCATACAGGAAGCACGTCCCCAGCTTGTTTTAACGGATATTTCCATGCCGGGAATGAACGGCTATGAGCT
>JAMPBI010000247.1 GCA_023666775.1 Alistipes sp.
CGCGAGAATGGACGTGGAGCAATGGGGCAATACCTGCCTGATTGTCCGCGAACTGCTAAACGGCGCGTCCGTAGATGAATGTATGGCTGAATTTGATAAACTGCAAGAGGAAGCGCTTGCGGCGGCTGGGAAATAGAAACGAATAAAAAAATGATTAGAGGATCTTGTAGGAATCACTTCTTAACAAGGTCCTCTTCCTTTCCTTCTTCCATTAAATTTTCAGCAGCCGGAGTTGCTTATAGTCTGTTTATGCATTTTTGAAATAAAAAAAGATGAAAAGGAGCGGCTGGAATTTCGATCCTTGGTTCGGTTTTGGATCCGGACGCGAAATTCGGATATAGCGCGTTTGTCTCACCATTTATTTCCCGCCTGATCAGGCATGTATTGCCCCATTGTTCCACTTTCATTCCCGCATTATTGATGTGTTTTTCATGTTGGGGAACGGATTATCATGTTTTTTATTTTATGTATATAAAAAGTTACAGATTTTAAATAGTTTTTACTTTATTAAAATAAAAATTCTTGACTGTTTAAAACTTTTTCGGATATACTGAAAGTAAAGGAGGCGACGTAATGATTATCAGACCATATTACATGGATATATTGAAAAAATACCGTGATGTTCCGCTTGTAAAAATATTGGCGGGTATTCGCCGTTGCGGTAAATCTACGATTTTAGAAATGCTCGGGGAGGATTTGCGCAAAAACGATGTCCGCGCCGACCACATCATCTGTATGCGCTATACCTCAGAAGAGTTTGATGACAACATGACCGATAAGGATATGTACGGCGCTATCAAAGAAAAAATGACCGATGATGACAAATATTACCTGCTGCTTGACGAGGTTCAGGAAATAGCAGGTTGGGAAAAAGCTGTCAACAGCCTTCTTGAGAATGCCAATACGGATATTTATGTGACCGGTTCCAATTCCAGATTGATGTCGGGCGAAATATCCACCTATCTGAGCGGGCGGTATATTACAATTCCCGTGTATACATTGTCCTTTGCCGAATATGCGGAGTTCAAAAAAACGAGTAACCGTCCGTTGGGAGAACTGTTAAATGAATATATCCGAACGGGAGGTTTTCCAATTACCGCGCGGAGTAACTTTGACGAAGACAGCGTTTATCAGATTGTCGAGGGTATTTATCATTCCGTTATCACAAATGATATTACAAGACGCCATAACATCACGAATTACGATTTATTTAACCGTGTAGTAAAGTATGTGGCGGAAAATGTGGGTAAAACCTTTTCCGCTAACGCGATTGTGAAATTTTTAAAGAACGAGGGGCGTTCCCTTTCGGTTGAAGCGGTATACAATTATCTGGAATGGCTGGAAAAAGCCTTTGTGATCTATCGTTGTCAACGGTATGATTTGCAGGGGAAATCGGTACTCAAAACCCAGGAAAAATTTTATCTGGCAGACGCTTCCCTCAAATACTGCATGATGGGTTTTCGTCCGCAGTCCGTTGCCGCTATGCTTGAAAATATTGTGTACTTTGAGCTTCGCAGAAAAGGTTATGAGGTTTATATTGGCAAAAACGAAACAAAAGAAATCGACTTTGTGGCTGTACGGCGTGATGAGCGCATTTATGTACAGGTATGCCGCAGCCTGCCGGAGGAATCGGATCGAGAGGTTTCTAATCTCCTGGAAATCAGGGATCATTACCCGAAATATGTGGTAACGCTTGACGAACTTGCGTCAGGAAATATTAACGGCGTCAAAATCGTGTATCTGGCGGATTTTTTGTTGAAGGAAATTTAATGAAAAATGAAGCATTTATCCTTCAAATTATTGTAAAATTAATCCGGTTCGGATATAATATAACAAAGGAGGTTGGTTGCAATGACAACAGTTAGTTTGAGATTTGACGATCAGATGAAAAGGGAACTTGACGAAATGTGTGATGCAATGGGAATGAATTTGACAACATTTTTTATGATATATGCCAAAAAAGTATTGCGGGACAGGAAAATCCCTTTTGATTTAGAAGCGCCTGTTGCGGCGGATGTTGTAGAGACAGCTTTGGACGAAGCCGACGCATACGCGAAAGAAAATGCAGCGAGAATGTCCCATGAAGATGTATTCGGAGGAATAAGAAGGAGAATAAATGGTTGATCAAAAATATGCTTTACGGTATCTGCCCTTATTCTATGATGATTTTGAGGAAAAAATTACCTATATCGCAGATAAACTGTTAAATCCTAAAGCAGCGAACAATCTGATTGATGCTGTTGAACAGGCGATTATGGAACGACTGCCTGTGGCTGAGGCCTTTGAACCTTATCGTTCCCAGAGGGATAGAAAAAATCTGTATTATCGTATTTATGTTGGTAACTATGTGGTATATTATGTTGTAATTGACGGTGAAGGGGCAGATAAAATCATGGAAATCCGTCGTTTTTTATACAAGGGACAGGATTATGGAAGTCTGCTTTGATTTTTGCAATAATAAGACATTCCCCCGCCCCTTGTTTTCCGCCCCGTTGTGTGATAAATTTGTATTAGCAGCTCCGCATGATATCGGTTCACGAGAGGTGCGGAAAGAGAGGTCTATGGTATGAACCATAAAACAAGGAAATTCGGTATCAAATTAAAAATCATGATCGTGGCAAGCGTGCTGGTAATCTGTACAATATGCCTGTTAAGCGTTACATTTTTAAAACGTTTTGAAGACGATATGGTGTACATGGGCGTAGAGCAGGCACGGGTTGCGGCGAGAATGGCGGTGCTTCAGGTTGACGGGGAGGAACTGGAACAGATCAAAACCGGCGGTGAAGCGGAGGAAATCTACCAAAAACTCCTTACCGAACTTCGCAGTGTAAAGAAGGACTGCAACATGGCGTTTCTTTACACGTTAAGCACGGACGGGCAGAACGTATACTATGGCGTGGATACGGACGAAACCGCGTCACAGAATGAAATCGGTCAGGTATTTGAAACCCCGTATTCCGAACTGAAAAAAGTATTTGAAGGCGAGGAATATGTGCAGGACTACATTGATTCCACGGAGGACGGGGAACTGATCACGGCGTATGTGCCGGTGCGGGATTCCGATGGAAATATCGTAGCGATATTGGGAAGTGATTTTGACGCGTCCCGGATCGTTGCGAAGATAAAAGAAACACAGATCAACATTTTGATACTGGGAGGCGTCAGCATTCTCGCGGCGCTCATTATCCTGAATTTTGTCATAGGCAGTATAACAAAGAGCATAAAAACAGTAAACGCGAAGTTGTTTGAGCTGGCGCATAACGAAGGCGACCTTACCCAGACGCTTCATGTAAAAACCGGCGATGAAATGGAACTGATGGCGGAAAATGTGAACGAACTGCTGGAATACATACATAAGATCATGGTCAACATTTCCGAAGATTCCGGTACGCTCAGCACGTCAACGGAAGTGGTGGTCCAGAACCTCACAAGCGCCGGGGAACATATCCTGGATATTTCGGCTACCATGCAGCAAATGAGCGCGGCAATGCAGGAAACCACGGCTTCCCTCAACGAAATCGGCGTTTCGGTGGACGAGGCGTATCAGCGTATCGATAATATTTCCGGTAAAGCGGGAGAGGGCAACGCCTCCACGGAAAAAATCGCGGAAGAGGCGCTCAGGATCAATGAAAACGCTGCCACACAGCGCGGCGACGCCCGTTTGATGGCGGAAGAAATGACGAAATCGGTAAATGAAAAAATCGAGCTGGCAAAATCCGTGGAAGATATTAATATGCTCACGGAAAATATCATAAGCATAACTTCCCAGACCAATCTGCTTGCCTTAAACGCCAGCATTGAGGCGGCGAGAGCGGGAGAAGCGGGAAGAGGATTCGCGGTGGTCGCGGACGAAATCGGAAAACTGGCGTCCGATTCGGCAGAAACCGCGGCGAAGATCCGGCAGGTCAGCAGCGGAGTTATCGCGTCCGTTGAAGGACTTGCGGCGGAAGCGGAAAAAATGATCGCGTTTATGGAAAACACGGCGATGGACGGCTACAACAAACTGCTGGAAATGAGC
>JAMPBI010000248.1 GCA_023666775.1 Alistipes sp.
GGTGTTATTTATAAAGTATACAAGACAAACGGCGAGGTGATCGAACTGACCAATCCGTCCAACCTGCCGGACGCGTCCGTGATCGATTATATGGAGGAACCCATTGTCAGCGCGGAGATCATGGTGACGACGGAATTTATCGGTCCCATTATGACGCTCTGTCAGGAGCGCAGAGGCGTTTATCACGGCATGGAATATATTGAGGGGACAAGAGCGCTTTTAAAATATGACCTGCCGCTCAATGAGATCATCTATGATTTTTTTGACGCGTTAAAATCCCGTTCCAGGGGGTACGCGTCCTTTGACTATGAGATGAAGGGCTATCAGAAATCGAAACTTGTGAAGCTGGATATTCTGATCAACAAGGAAGAGGTTGACGCGCTTTCCTTTATTGTCCACGGGGATTCGGCGTATGAGCGGGGCAGAAAGATGTGTGAGAAATTAAAGGACGAGATCCCAAGACACTTGTTTGAAATACCGATCCAGGCGGCAATCGGAAGCAAGGTCATCGCCAGGGAGACGGTTAAGGCGCTCCGGAAAGATGTGCTTGCGAAATGTTACGGAGGCGATATTTCCCGTAAAAAGAAACTTTTGGAAAAGCAGAAGGAAGGCAAGAAACGTATGCGCCAGATCGGAAATGTGGAGATCCCGCAGGAGGCGTTTATGAGCGTCCTGAAACTGGACGAGGAGTAGCGATGAAGAAATTAGGTCTGTATGTCCATATTCCGTTCTGTGTGAAAAAATGCCGGTACTGTGACTTTTTGTCCGGTCCTTACGATGAAGGGGAGCGGGCGAGGTACGTCAAAGCGCTTGTGGCGGAAATCGCGCAAAAGGCGGAGCAGTTCAAGGATTACAGCGTCGATACGATTTATATCGGCGGAGGTACGCCGTCGCTGCTTACGGCAGAGCAGATCGCGGGGATTATGGAAACGATCCGTGAAAGGTACCGTCTGGAGCCTTACACAGAGTGTACGATCGAGTGTAATCCGGGAACGGTAGACGAAAGAAAGGCGGAAAGCTGGCTTTTAAACGGGATCAACCGCGTCAGTATCGGTCTTCAGTCGGCAAATAACAGGGAATTGCAGGGCCTTGGGAGGATCCATACGGCGGAGGAATTTCTGGACGGTTATCTTTTGCTTTCCAATATGGGCTTTTCCAATATCAACGTGGATCTGATGTGCGCCCTTCCCTTTCAGACTGAAGAATCGTTTTACGGAACGCTGCGCAGCGTTGCGGGACTTGGTCCGAAGCATTTATCGGTGTACAGTCTGATCGTTGAGGAAGGAACCTCTTTATATGATTGGGTTCACGCCGGAAACGAGGATAAACTTCCCTCCGAGGAGACGGAGAGGAATATGTATTATAAAACAAGGGAAATTCTCGGTGAATACGGTTATCACCGCTATGAGGTTTCCAATTACGCAAAGCCGGGATATGAGTGCAGGCATAATCTCGGTTACTGGGAACGCAAGGAATACGCGGGCTTCGGTCTTGGAGCGTCGTCGCTGACCGGAAACAGGCGTTATAAGAATGTTTCTTCGTGGGAAGCGTATATCGAAAACCACGGCAGCGAAAAGGCAGACGAAGAAGTGCTTGATCGGAAGGACGCCATGGCGGAATTTATGTTTCTGGGACTCCGCAAAACGGAAGGGATCGATAAGGAAACGTTTTATAATGCATTCGGCGTGGATTACGACGATATTTACGGGGAAATTACCGAAACTCTTGCCGGAAAAGGATTTTTGGATCTTGCCGAAAATCATGTCCGGCTGACGGATCTGGGGATTGACGTGAGCAACGTGGTTCTGGCGGAATTTCTGCCGGATTAGGGGGTGGTTTCGGGGAGAGGAACTGATGGCAAAAAAAGCCGAAAAAACGTGAAAAACGGTATTGACGAATAGAAGTTTTTTGATAAAATGGTAGTATCAATATTTATGTATATTATGGAGGGACGCATGAAGATAAAAGATGATAATCGTGGTTTTTCTATGGTTGAATTGATTGTGAGTATTGCTATTATGGCTATTATAGTCAGTGTGGCTTCTGTATCGGTATTGAGATATCTTGACAGAGCAAGAGAAGTAAAAGCGCTTACCGAGGCAAGGGCAATTTATGCGACGGCGCAGTATGCGGTTATTAATGCATCTGTTGAGGAAAAGGACGCGTTTCAATATGCCGTTAAATTTGAAGAGACGGTTAATGGTGTGACGATGCGGCTTGGAAGATTTAGTAATCAATCATTATATAAGTATTTGATTGAAAGTAATGGTGGTTCGAGCCAATCCAATGCGAAGTCTAAAAAAGCGGATTATTATATTGCTTCACAACTTGCAAATAGTATTCCGGGAGCGGACGGGACCATTGAAGAAGATACGTTGAAAGATAAATCGCCAATCGGGGATACTCATTCTACCAAATATATTTCGGAAAATCCTCAAACATACGGAAATGTTGTTTTTGCAATGGCGTATAACAGTAAATGTGAGATTGTTTATTTCCAGTGCGTGTATGACGGATATTTTATTACTTCCGAAGGCGGCGTCCTTAAAGCGGAAAAGGTATCGGACAGCACGAAATTTAATGACTGGCCAAGGACAAGGGCTGCCGGAGCAGACGGCTGGTAATATCCTTTGACAAGGAGCGGAAATGAAAAGAACAGAGTATGACGGTATCCTGTTTGATCTGGACGGTACGTTATGGGATGCAACGGCGATCAATAAAGAAGCATGGGATAAGGCATATGAGCAGATGGGGTACGGCGTAAGCCGGGTGACAAATGAGGAATTTCAATCCTGTATGGGGCTGATCATTCCGGATATTGCAAAGAAGATTCATCCGGAGATCGCGGAGAGTGAACTGGAAGGATTTATCGACTGCTGTATCGCAATCGAGCACGAAATGTTAATGGAGCGGGGCGGGATCCTCTATGAAGATTTCCATGAAGTGCTTGAGGAGTTGTCCAAAAGCCATAAGCTCTGTGTGGTAAGTAACTGTCAGGCAGGATATATCGAAATTTTTATGAAGGCGCATAACGCCGGAAAATATTTTACGGATTTTGAATGTCCCGGCAATACGGGGCTTTTAAAGGCGGATAATATCCGTCTGGTGGCAGAAAGGAACGGTTTCAAACGTCCGGTTTATGTGGGAGACACGTCGGGTGACATGAAGGCGGCACACGAGGCAGGACTGCCTTTTATATGGGCGGCTTACGGTTTCGGAAAAAGTCTGTCGGGATATGAAAAAAGAATAGGATCCCTGAAGCAGCTGGCAGAGTTGTTATAAAGGGAATACATTAACAATCAAAAGGCTTCCTGCATATTATTTAATGAATGTATGCAAGGAGCTTTTTTATGGCGACAGTCGTATTAGACGCAGGACACGGGGGAAGCGACCCGGGTGCGGTATACAATGGGAGACAGGAAAAGGATGATGTGCTGCGCCTTGCAAAGGCGGTAGGGTCAATCCTTGAAAATAACGGCGTAAATGTGCAGTATACCAGAACGAATGATATTTATGACACACCTTTTCAGAAGGCGGTGAAGGCAAACGCTACCGGAGCGGATCTGCTGATTTCCATTCACAGAAATTCGGGGGCAAATCCGAATACCTATAACGGCGCGCAGACATTGGTGTATTCCGATGACGGGATCCGCGCGACGCTTGCCAGAAATATCAATAATGAACTGACATCATTGGGATTTCGGGACGCAGGGATCGTAGAGCGGCCGAATCTTGTCGTATTAAAGCGCAGTTCCATGCCGGCGGCGCTGGTGGAAGTGGGATTTATCAATAATGACGCCGATAACCGTCTGTTTGATGAAAAGTTTAACGAGATCGCGCAGGGAATTGCGGACGGAATCCTTACAACGCTTTATGGAGGGCAGGGCGGCGCAAATGACGCCAGAGCCGTAGAAACGACTGCCTCCGCCAATAATGATTTTATTGACAGGGAGTTTGAAACCGGAGAGCAGACGGAATATAATAATATGATGGGT
>JAMPBI010000249.1 GCA_023666775.1 Alistipes sp.
CAAGATTGATAAGCCCGACTATGCCCTTATTCTCAACGGGTTCGTTCATTGGCTCGACATCATCAGAACCGCATTCGCCGTCGGAAGATGTTTCCGCGTCCGCGGTCAGTTCTTCCACATTGGTTTCCTCAATGCCGTCCGGAAGACCATTCATGTAGTCGTTTATCCGTTCCCTTATGGCACGGACGGAACAGTCCGGCGTAATACCGAGTTCCTCTATCTGTTCATCTGTAAGTTTGCGGATATAGTAAAGCTGGCTAAAACTGTAAGATGAATACTTGCCGTCCAACTTGTACGCCGGGGTGTACTTCCTTTCCGGTTCTTCATAACCCTCAAGGAATACACTCTTTTCAACATATGAACCGAAACGTCTTGCGACGTTTAATGCTTCATTTACAGATGTACGAGACAACCCGAATGTTTCCGCTGAAAAGTCATAGATGTTGGAATATCCGAGTTTGTAAAAATCATAATCATAGATTTTCAACAGAATGAACGCACTCTTTAACCTTGATTTCTCAACTTTGACCTCTTCTTTGCGGAAGTTGTCAACCAATGTGTTGAATGCCTTGTCTACATCTGCTACTTTCGGGAGTTCCAGATTTTTCGTATCTGTTACATACTCCACAAATTTATTCCTTAATTCCCTGTTTGCTAAATTTTCCATACCTTTTCCCTAACCTTTCATTTATTTGGAGTTCGGACGTCCGAACTTTTCAGTATTTAAGCCGTTCCTTAACTCCTAAATACATTATAAAACTCGCGGGAAAAGGGGAATTGTCGAAAATATTCTTGAATTATATGGTAATAGAGGGTAAAATAAAGGGAGTAGCTTTTAGAGGTGAATGTATGATTATATCCAAGGACATTGGCTCATATTTACCACACGAGAAAAAGTTGTTTTATATGACCAATAACAGACCGACATTAAACAGGAGAGCATTCTTTTCCGACGAAACAGAAAATTACCGGACCCCTGTTGAGCCGGACGTGGACGAGGACGTAAGGCTTCGTTTCAGAACATACCGTTATAACGCGGATAAGGTGGTTTTGGTGGAAAACGGCAGGCGGCATGTTATGAAGCGCGCCTATTCGGATATGCTGTTTGACTATTATGAAGTTGTCATTCATGTGGGGACGGAACATATTTCGTATTTTTTTGAGGTTTATCTGGGAAAGACTTTGGCATTTTATAATAAGGTCGGCGTATATAAGGAGCTGAATCCGGACTATAATTTTACCATTAGTCCGGGATTTAAGACGCCGGGCTGGGCAAAAGGCGCGGTCATGTACCAGATTTATGTGGATCGTTTCTGTAACGGCGACGTCACGAATGATGTGAAAGACAGAGAGTATATTTATATCGGTCAGCCGACGGATCAGGTGAAAGACTGGGATTCGTATCCTAAGGAAATGGATGTCCGCTCTTTTTACGGCGGGGATCTGCAGGGAGTTCTGGATAAACTGGATTATTTACATGATCTGGGAGTTGACGTTATATATTTTAATCCCCTGTTTGTTTCGCCGTCCAACCATAAATATGATATTCAGGACTATGATTACATCGATCCGCATATCGGCGTGATCGTGGAGGACGGCGGCGAAGTCCTTAAAGACGGCGATTATGATAACACGAACGCGACGAAATATATCAAGCGCGTTACCGACAGAAGAAATCTTGAAGCAAGCAATGCCTTTTTTGCCCATGTTGTAGACGAAATCCACAAGCGGGGAATGAAGGTGATCATAGACGGCGTGTTCAACCATTGCGGGTCTTTTAATAAATGGCTGGACAGGGAAGGTATTTATAAGGCGAGCAGCGACGACTATGAAACGGGCGCCTACTGGTCGGAAGACAGCGAATATAAGAATTTTTTTGATTTTTACGGCGGCTTGTGGCCGGAAAATAAAAATTACGGCGGCTGGTGGGGCAACGATACTCTGCCGAAGCTGAATTATGAGCAGTCGCCGGAGTTGGAGGAATATATCCTGCGCATAGCGGCAAAATGGGTATCGCCCCCATATAACTGCGACGGCTGGCGTTTGGACGTGGCGGCGGATCTTGGACATGGAAAGGATTACAATCACGGGTTCTGGAGAAAGTTCCGCAAGGCGGTAAAAGAGGCGAACCCTCATGCGATCATTCTTGCCGAGAATTACGGAGATTCCCATGACTGGCTGCAAGGCGACCAGTGGGATACGATCATGAATTATGACGCGTTTATGGAACCGCTTACCTGGTTTTTGACAGGTCTTGAGAAACACAGTGATGAGTTCCGGCAGGATATGCTCGGTAATCCGCGGTATTTCTTTGACGGAATGCGGCATAACATGGCGCGCATGGGATCTCAGGCGGTTTCCGTCAGTATGAATGAATTATCCAATCATGACCATTCACGTTTCCTCACAAGAACGAACCATCAGGTGGGAAGACTGGCGAGCAGAGGCTCCGAAGCGGCTAATTACGGAATTAACAAGGGTATATTCCGTGAAGCGGTAGTGGTTCAGATGACGTGGCCGGGAGCGCCGACGATTTACTATGGAGATGAGGCGGGGGTATGCGGCTGGACCGATCCGGATAACCGCAGGACATATCCGTGGGGACACGAGGATCAGGATTTGATCGCGTTCCATCGTGATATGATACGGATCCACAAAGAAAATCCGGCTCTGCTGAAAGGGTCGATCAAGGAACTTGCGGCAGAATATAATCTGATCAGTTACGGACGGTTCTACGGCGATAATATTATCGTTGTGGTCGTGAATAACAGTGAAGACGAAAGAAGAGCGCTCATTCCGGTGTGGGAGCTGGGCGCGGGAGAAAAGAGCGTTCTGGAACAGATCATGGTTACGACGGAGAATGACTACAGTACAATGTCGCTTTACTACGAGCTTACCAACGGTATGCTCGACATAGGACTTCGAGGAACTTCGGCAGTAGTGCTTCGCAGGGTCAATACGGATTGAGGTGTGTATCAATGAACAGAAATATTAAGAGAAACAAGATGCAGCGGGCATGGCATAAGTACAAGAAACTGATATACCTGATGGTAGTTGTGCTTATTATCATAATCGCGATCATAATCGCGATCGTAAAAGCCGTAGGCGGAAAGTCGGATAAGAAGAAGGAAGAGGAATCGACGACACCAATCGAAACGACGTCCGTACAACCGGAAACGCCGGAGCAGACGGAACCGGAACCGACGACGGAGGAGCCGACAACGGAAGAACCGACAATGGCTTCTTCCGGCGATATTGTTAAAACGCCGGCGGAAGAGGAATTTGCGAACGAATCGTTCTTTGACGACGCCGTCTTTATCGGGGACGCCTTTGTTTCCGGTATCGACCTGTATGGCTTTATCGACAGTAAGAAACTGGTGTTTAACGAAAACTGGACGGTAGGAAAGGCTGTTTCCAACGGACTGGGGACCGTAGCGTCATCAAATGCCAATAAAGTGTTTATCGAGATCGGCATTAACGATCTGAATAACGAGAACAATGACGGCGACAAGGTGTTTGAAAATTACAAGGAGCTGATCAGCGGCGTCCACGAAAAACTTCCGAGCGCTACGATCTATGTAATTTCAACGTTCCCTGTGACATCAGGTTTTGAGGCGAGGGATAATATCGCGATCGATAACGATGATGTGGCGCGATTAAATCAACTGCTGTCTGAATACGAGGGAATACGTTTCCTTAATGTAAATAAATCCATTTCGGACGACAGCGGCGATCTGAACGGCGACCTTTCGAGCAACGGTCTGAACATTAAGAAGGCATACTATGGATTTATCCTCAATCTGATAGCGGAAATGTGTCAGTAAAAACAAGCTGCCGTATCACGGACGTGTGGTGCGGCGGCGTTTATTTTAACGGTTTTATACATATATTTATAATCTTTCGGATATTCTAAAATAGAATAAACGGAATATCGGAGGATTACGGAATGGGGATCGATAATAGAAAAGTATTTCTTGTGGGCTGCG
>JAMPBI010000024.1 GCA_023666775.1 Alistipes sp.
ACTCATAATCAAGGGTGATATTTTCACCGATACCTTCCTTAATGCCTTCAATCTGGATCTGGACAGTATCCCAGCCATAAGAATAAGAACTAAGAAACATGACGCGCTTGTCCTCGCCGTCCGCCATAACGTGACCGGACAGGCAGAGAAGAACCGCGGTAATAAAAGATGTAAAAAACAGAAAAATTCCTGCCAGGCGTTTATTCATGCAATATGATCTCCCATGTAATTCTAATCTGGTACTATAAATCTATTTTACTCTTATTTTGTCAAATGTTCAACAAAAAGTATTGACAAAAAGGTTTATTGGATATATAGTTAATTACACAAGTGATGAACCAACGAACAAAGGGGTATGGTTCACACGGAAGGGAGGAAACGGATTGAATGAACTGTTAAGCCAGGAAAAGTCCATTTATCTACAGATATGCGAGATGATCGAAACGGATATACTGCGGGGGATCCTGCTGGAAGAAGACCGGGTTCCCAGCACGAACGAGCTTGCGAAGCAGTATACCATCAATCCCGCGACGGCGGCGAAGGGGATCAACATTCTGGTGGATATGGGTATCCTGTATAAGAAAAGGGGGATCGGCATGTTTGTCGCGCCCGGCGCCAAGGAAGCGATCCGCACGGCAAGAAAAGAGAAATTCAAGGATCATTATGTGGTATCGCTTGTCCGGGAAGCGAAGGGGCTGGGAATAAGCAGGCAGGAAATTATTTCGATGATTGAGAGTATTATGGAGGTCTGATATGGAGAAATTAGTTTTAGAGTGTAAAAATGTTTGTAAATCCTATAAAGATAACGAAGTGTTAAAGGATCTGAACCTCGTTCTTGAGTCCGGTAAGATTTACGGGCTGATCGGAAGGAACGGAGTGGGCAAGACCACGCTTTTATCGGTAATGACGGCGCAAAATCCGGCGACGGCAGGCGAGGTTACGATCAACGGGGAACCGGTCTGGGAAAATGAAAAAGCGTTAAAGAATATCTGCTTTTCCAGAGAGATCATGGGAGGAACCCAGATTGCCGCAATGAGGGCAGGGGACTACATAAAAGCGGCGTCCTATTACTATCCGTACTGGGACAACGCCATGGCGCAGAAACTGATAAAGGAATTTGAACTTAATATGAAAAAATCCATGGCGAAGTATTCCAAGGGTATGCTTTCCGCCGTGACGATTGTTGTGGCTCTGGCGAGCAAGTCGCCGTTCACGATACTGGACGAACCGGTGGCGGGACTGGATATTTTCGCGAGACAGAAGTTCTACCGGCTGCTTCTTGAGGAGTACACGCAGACGGGAAGAACATTTGTCATATCGACCCATATTATCGAGGAAGCGGCGGACGTTCTGGAGGAAGTGATCGTTCTTCACGACAAGAAGATCCTTTTAAAGGAAAATACGCAGGAACTGCTGGCAAGAAGTTTCCATGTGAGCGGTCTTTCCGAGGAAGTGGAGCGCGCCGTAAAGGGACTTAACGTTTACGGCTGGGAGAAAACGGGCAGGGGAAAAGGCGTTACCGTGATCCTTTCCGAGGACGAAACGATTGACGCTTCCTGCGACGTGACCATACAGCCGGTCAATCTGTCCAACGTTTTCCTCGCTCTTTGCGAAAAGGAGGGAGAAGTATGAAAGGCAGTCTGAAATGGTATCTGGGGATCAGTATAAAGACACTTCTGCTGGTTGTGGCGTGGAGCGTTCTGATGTACGTTTTTCTGGGGGATACGGGGCTTGGGGAGGATTTTTATCATCTTATATATTACATCATGCTGGGGTACGGTATTTTCGGTTTCGCCACCGCGCTTGTCTTTTATAAAAAAGATATCCCTTTAGCAATATCGATGGGCGCGTCGCGCAAGGAGGCATTCTGGGGAAGCAGCGCGTATACGCTTATGAATATTGCCGCCGTTTTTGTATTGCTCCTCGTTATAGGTCTGATCGCGGGAAAGGAAAAACAAATGGGAAACTGGTGTTTTCTGGCGGCGCTTATAATTATTCTGGGAAACGCGTTCGGGCTATTTCTCGGTATTGTTTACCAGATATTCGGCAGAGTGGCGGCGGTCGTTACCGGAATTGCGATGTATCTTCTGTTCATGGCGGGAATATTTTACATTTTAGGCGGTTCGGAGAGTATTTCTGCGTTTCTGCTTGAGACAGCGGACAGTACGGGCATATGGCATGCCATGACCGCCGCCGTTACGGCGCTGTTATGGGGCGGCGTTTCTCTGCTCCATTACCGGACAATCCGGAAAATGACGGTTTAGGAGGTGGAAAAGATGAGCGAATATTTTTCGTTGTTTCGTAAAGAGTGGCAGGTGTATCTGAAAAAAGAACTGATAAAATTTATGTGTTTCTTTCTCTGCGGCGCGGCGGCAGGATTTTTACTGCTGTATTTCGTGCTGAAAATAAGCGGGGGAGAAACGACATATATTTACCTGATGTCGATTATGGCAATGGTTTTTGCGGGATTTGGAATGTTTTTAACCGGACACGGACTGTCGGTACATTTTTTTCTCGGCGTTTCCATGGGGCAGAAACGAAAAGACCTGATCGTCTCCGCGATGATGTGCTGCGGTGTGCTTACGCTGGCAGGTTACGCCGCGGTCAGCCTCTTGCTTCTTTTTGAGAAAAACGTGTATCCGGTATTGTTTGCGGGAATACAGGCGGAAGGGGAAATGATGGCTCCATGGCTGTGGCAGTGGGGACTTTTCGTTATCGCTGCCGTCGTGCTGATGGCATGGTTCTTTTTTGTACTGAGTATGCGGTTTGGCAGTAAAGTTTTCTGGATACCTTACCTTTTATATATGACGCTAATGCTGTTTGGCAGGAGGTTCCTGCATAACGGTTCCGGCAGGGCGCTTGGGAAAATCCTTTTTGTGATGGCAGGATTTTCGCCGGCGGTGTGGATTTTGCTCTGCGTGGTCTTTGCCGCTTTCCTTATCTTAATTGGCAGTAGAATTTTAATGCGGCTTGATGTAAAATAAATAGTATGAAATCTCAGAAACAGGGAGGAAATACATATGGCGACAACAGTTACATTGGGAAAGACGGGGATTACCGTCAACAAGAACGGATTTGGCGCACTGCCGATACAGCGTGTTACCGATGAGGAAGCGGTGCGGATTTTAAGGAAAGCCTATGAGGGCGGCATAAATTTCTTTGATACGGCAAGATTTTATACGGACAGCGAACACAAGCTGGGGCTTGCCTTTGAGAAAATGCGCGACAAAATCGTAATCGCCACAAAGACGGCGGCGACAAACACGCAGGATTTTTGGACAGACCTGGATACCAGTCTTACAAACCTGAAAACGGAGTATATTGATATCTATCAGTTCCACAATCCGTCATTCTGCCCGAAACCGGGGGACGGAACGGGGATTTATGAAGCCATGCTGGAAGCGAAGGAAAAAGGCATGATACGCCATATCGGCATTACAAACCATCGTCTTGCCGTGGCAAATGAAGCCGTTGACTCGGGACTTTACGAGACGTTGCAGTTTCCGTTCTGTTACCTTGCCGCCGACGAGGATCTGGAACTTGTCGCAAAATGCGCGAAAGCCGGCATGGGATTTATCGCCATGAAAGCACTGTCCGGCGGACTGATAACCAATTCGGCTGCCGCTTACGCTTTCGAGGCGCAGTATGAAAATGTCCTTCCGATCTGGGGCGTTCAGCGGGAAAAAGAACTGGACGAGTTTCTCGGATATATTGAAAATCCTCCCGTTATGACGGAGGAACTGCGACAGATCATCGACGGGGACAAAGCGGAACTTTCCGGCGATTTCTGCCGCGGCTGCGGTTACTGTATGCCGTGTCCGGTGGGTATCGAGATCAACAACTGCGCGAGAATGTCCCTGCTTCTGCGCCGTTCGCCGTCGGAACTGCAGCTGACGCCCGCGGTGCAGGAAAAAATGGCGTTGATCGAGAAATGCCTGAACTGCGGTCAGTGCAAATCCAAGTGCCCGTATCATTTAGATACGCCGTCGCTTCTTCAGAAAAACCTTGCGGATTATAAGGAAGTGCTTGCGGGACGCGTGACGGTGAAGTAAGGACAGGGGAAAGACTATTGATAATTTATGAAATAATTTAAAAAGAACCGCTTGAAAAACAAGCGGTTCTAGTGTATAATCTACTCAGAAAGGTTATCGGACACATGTTCCGATTGCCCTCAGTAAAATTAAAATGAATTCAAAGAATAGCATTCAACTTTCTCAGGGTTAGGGATGCTATTTCTTTTTGCGATTGTCTATGTAAGACAGAGCCGTAAACAACACAAGTAATAATGTCAGAACTTCCATTATACTCATCAGGCATCACCCTCCTTCATAGATTGGTTATAGAATACGAAGTATTCATAACACAGACTAGAGGGTATCGGAAAACGCATCCTTTTTCTTTTTCATTATACAGATTTATTATATCATATATAGAACAAATACTCAAAGAGTTTTTAATGAACATTAGAATTTCCTTTTGAAGAAAAATGAGAAAAATTAAAAAATATTTCAAAATTGTATTGACAATATAAAAATTATATGATAATATACAATCATAACAAAGAGATAAACAAATAAAAATAAATTATTTGGACGAAAACAACTAAAAAACTGAAAAAAGGAGGTCGATTCCGTTGAACACATAACTTTCAAACACTCAACATGAAAGTGGTAATACAGCATATCCCGTTTGAATACCGGACTTCATAATGAAAAATAGATTACAAATTCTTTGTAAAACAAAAGCCGCGGTCACATCGCTGATATTCATGTTGAACATTTACCACAAAGATTTATCCCAAGATCAAAAACAGATAAATCCGAAAAAGATGTATAAATTCAAAATAAGATGAACATGATTTCAAAAAGTTAGTAAAAGAAAGATGAAAGGATTAACATAGATGAAACAGTGAAATCTTATAAAGGGATACAAAATAAAAACATTAATATAGATTAATAGAAAGGATAAACAGTGGAAAACGAAATAAAGTAGAACGGTCATCTATCACAAAACAGTGGATACGATGACCGTTCTTTATTTTGTTTGATAGGAAATTGCGTGGCAATTTCGCTATTTTATTTACTCTCTTTGTCCGTGATCTTATTTACTGTGGCGCAGCCAATCGTCAATAAAGCAGCCATTAAAACTACCGTTAAAAATAATATTGGAGTAGTATCTCCTGTAACGGGACTTGTTATGCCCGTATTGTTTGGAGCGGCTGTCGGTTCCGGATCCTCGTCGCCTTCCTCGTCTTCGCTCGGTGCTTGCGTGGAAGGCTCTTGGGAAATGTTGGTTATATCAATCGTTGTTGTTGCGCTGTTTCCTGCTTTGTCTGTCACTATGATAGTATATGTGCCATTTTTATCGACGGTAAATTTGCCGTCATCGGTAACCGGAACCGGATTGCCTGAACTATCCGTAACCGTTATATGGTCGATTCCCGGTGTGTCCTCTGCCGCGTTTTTATCTGCCGTGTCCTCCGCGTTTACGGTAACCGTAACAGAAACAGCGGTAGATTCGGTAGTGTCCGGTACAGGGGTCAGCGTCGGAGGAATTTTGTCAATCGTATCAATGGTTACTGTTGTTTCGGCAGAACCGCCGTGTTCGTCTGTTACAACCAACGTATATATGCCGTTCTCGGTTGCGGTGAAAGAACAGTTGCCATTTGTGTTAGTTGACGGTACCTCATTGGCAGGGGTTTTGTCTGTGCCTTTAAATACGCTGACAGTCAGCTTGTTTTTCTCTGTTTCCAAATCATCAACGTCAAATGTGACAGGAATATCCTCTTTGGTAATGTTTGGATCAAAAGTTACATTTGTTATTGTTGGGGGGGTATTTTCTCCAACATTTATCGCACCCGGCTCGAATGTGATATCGTAATTCCGATTAGGGGAAACATCGGCATTCTGCTGGGACATGCTTAAAGTTCCCGTCTGCGGTGTATTTGCGTCGGTGATATCCGGTGTAACGACGATACCCTGTAATTCATCATCAAATACCAGATTTCCTGCCGTAACGGACCATTCGTAGCCGGCTGGCAATACGGAACCAAGTCTCAAGGCTACGTCGCCGGGTTTAAGGGTAATCGGTCTTGGGAGAACATCAAAGGATTCGGTGGACTCTACAGGGGCGGTACTGCCGTCCGGGGTAAAGCGTGCCGTGACTTTGTAAGAGCCGGTTCCTTTTAAATATTGACTGTCAATTTCGATATGCTCGGTGTTTCCGACGGTGACAGTTTTGGTGGTCAGCAAGGTATCCTCGATATAAAATTCCAAAGTCCCGGAAGCGGCAGTTGATGAGTGGGGCGTAACGTCTACAATTGCGCTTTCGCCATATATGATCGGTGAAGTAACCGGATCTACGGTAGGCGGCTGTGTAGAAACGGCGGCTGCGTTGATCGTGATCGGTCTTCTGAATTTTGAGTGTTTTGAACGATAAGCGCTATCGTCATCGGCTTTAAAGTAAACAGAAAGATATAATGTGTTTTGTCCGAAACTTGCGATATCTACCTGAGAATTACATATGCCTACAAGGGTATTATTCTTAGTCAGGTCAGCCCGTTTTGACTCGCTTTCAATATATAATGCCTGATCCGCCTCAGGGATATCGTTCCAATTTGTGATTGGAACCGGATCAAACACATATACGATATTTCTCGCGCTGTAGTCTACCGAGTCAGTATTTGAGAGGCTACTGTCATTTGGGTCATAATCGGTACACAGATAAAAGTAAAATTCGCCTTTAATGTCTTTTTGCTGATTTAATCTGCGACCGTCCGTATCTTTTTCATTTAATGATGTGAGTTCAAAAAACATATAGAGATTTGCTTCGCCGGAGTCTTCGTTTTTTACGATACCTCCTGTAGTACCGTTTAACCGGACGGTGCCCATGCGGAATGCGCCTCTGTTGTCATCGCCGGGGTTCATATTGGCGTCAACCCAGTCTGAATCTACGTTTTGGGCGGCATTTGCTATAGACAGGTCAGCGGAGCTATATACTACTAAAAAAATTAATGTAAGCAGTATAGCCCATGCTCGTTTGCTTTTCATTTTAAGCATTAATATCTCCTCCTGGAATATTGAGTTATGTTAACAAAATAAATTTTAAATAGAAACAAATGTTTTGTCAAGAGAAAAATGTGGAAAAATGTCGAAATTTAGGCATTTCTGAAAAATTATATCTTGATTTAATTAATATCGGTACCGGAATTGATTTTTTTCATGTTTTTTTAATCATAAGTTTGCATTTGATTTCCCCTATGGCTTTTTTCTATACCATATGGTATAATGTTCCATAATAGGAAATTGCTCCGCGATTTTTCTATGTGTACAGACTATATAAAACATACCTAGGAGGGTAAGACATGAACTTTATCGATTCACTATTAATGGCCATTCCGACAGGCCTCTGGGCTGTGGTTTCGGCCGCGCTGATCTTGATTCTCGCGTTTATCGTGGCTAAGATCGTTCAGTCTCTTGTGACAAAGCTGCTCACAAAGACAAAATTGTCGGGAGTTGTTTCCAAGCTGGATTCCGGCGAAGGTTCCACAAGTCTTACGGATTTCATCGGGAAATTCGTGTATTTATTTGTATTTCTGCTCTTTGTACCGGGAGTGTTCAACGCGTTAGGCATGAACAGCATTTCGGCGCCGATCCTTCTGTTACTGAACTCAATCTGGGGATATGTTCCGAATGTCCTTGCGGCAGCGATCATTCTTGTCGTAAGTTTCCAGATCGCCAAGTATGTGCGCCAGTTATTGGTGCCTGTTTTCGCGAAGCTGAATATTGATAAACTTCAGGAAAAAGCGGGGATTGAGGTAGCCGATTCGGCAAAGCTCTCCAACACCCTCGCCTACATAGTTTATGTATTGATCCTGATCCCGATGATCATTATGGCGCTTCATGTGCTGGATATCAGCGTGATTTCCGATCCGGCGATCCATATGCTGAATACGATTTTTGATTTCATTCCGAATATTCTGGTAGCGCTGATCATCATTCTTCTGGGCTGCATGATCGGTAAGTTTGTGGGGCAGATCGTGACGCAGCTCATTGCTTCCGCAGGTCTTGACGCGAAACTTTCCAAGCTGATCGAGGGAAAGAACGAGAAATTCGTATTATCCAAGGTTGTAGGAACGGTATGCCACACGGTTGTTATTATCTTCTTTGTGGTAGAAAGTTTCAATACCCTTCATCTTTCCGTACTGTCCGAGATCGGTCTTGTCGTTATCGCGTACATGCCGTATGTACTCAGCGCGATCCTCATTTTCGCGATCTGCTATTTTGCGGCTGCGTTTGCGGAGAAGACTTTAAAGAAAAACGGATTTACCTCTTACGCCGTGGTTGCTAAGGCAGCGATCTTTACCGTAGGCGCGTTTATGGTATTAAATCAGCTTGGCATTGCGACGGAAATCGTAAACGCTGCGTTTATTCTTATTCTTGCCGCGCTGGCGGTTGCGTTTGCCATTGCGTTTGGTATCGGTGGAAAAGATTTTGCCGCAAATGCGTTAAAGAAGTTTGGGGAAAAGACGGAAAAGAAAGACGCTTAATTCCCGTTAAGAGAAAATATTATGGAGCCTTTGCGGTTTTGTGTGCCGCGGGGCTCCGTTTTTAATTGATAGGAAATTGCGTTGCAATTCCGCTATCTTGTTTGATAGGAAATTGCTGTATTTATGGTAACGTTGTGGTATAATTATAGAAGAAACAGGGGATAAGGAGGATTTTACATGAATAGGATCACGGTAGGAAAATACGGCAGGGGACAGGTGGAGACCATTGGAGAGGCTTTTGCGATGGCAATGGAAATGAAAGGGCATGTGGACATATATATTCTGGACGGGATTTATGATGAAAAACCGGAGCTGAACCGAAACGACGTGACGATCATCGGAGAGAGCGCCGAGCATACGGTGATCTCATACGGGGATTACGCGAAGAAACTGATGGAAGACGGACAGCCTTACGGAACCATGCGCACGGCAACGCTGAGGCTTCGCGGAGATAATATCGTCATGAAAAATATTACCGTAAAGAATACCGCGGGTAACGGCAGGGATTTCGGGCAGGCGGTAGCGCTTTATGCCAGCGGCGACCGAATGCAGTTTTATAACTGTCGTATGATCGGGTGTCAGGATACGCTGTTCACGGCGCCGGGACCGGAATGTAAAACGAACTGTGAGGCGGAGCTTGGTCCCGACCTCCATACGGTTGACGCGAGACAGTTTTATAAGAATTGTTATATTGAAGGCGACATTGATTTTATTTTCGGCGGAGCGGCGGCATATTTTGACCAGTGCGAGATTTTTTCACGGTACAATATCACGGAGGACGACGAGCGGTATGAGGGCGGCGTGAAGGGATATGTGGCGGCTGCCTGTACATGGCGGGATAACGACTGCGGTTTTGTTTTTTATAAATGCCGTTTTACGGGGGATTGTCCCGACAATTCCGTATATCTTGGCAGACCGTGGAGGACTTACGCCAAGACGGTGCTTCTCGGGTGTGAGATTGGAAAGCATATCAAAGTAGACGGCTGGCATGATTGGGACAAAAAATCGGCGCACGATACGGTTTTCTATGCGGAGTACCGCTGTAAATACGAAGGAACGGCAAGGCGCGCGGGCTGGATCAAGCTGTTGAAGACGGCGGAGGCGAAGCAGTTCAGCAAACAGAATGTCCTGTGGGAATATTTTGTCGAGGAGTAGAAATGAGAGTAAAAGTACCGGACTATTATAAAGATTTTAAATGCATTGCGGGCGATTGCAAAGATAGCTGCTGCGCGGGCTGGGAAGTGGACGTGGACGAGCGGGCGCAGGAATATTACGCGGCGGTCGGCGGAGAATTTGGAAAGCGGTTAAAGGACAGCACGATCATTGATGAGGACGGGATCCGTTTTACCTTAACGGAGAACAAACGCTGCTGTTTTTTAAACGACCGCAATCTCTGCGATTTGTATACGGCGCTCGGCGAGGGGCATTTGTGCGATACCTGCACGGAGTTTCCCCGGTTTTATGAATATTTCGGTGATTTAAAGGAGATGGGGATTTCTCTTTCCTGTCCTACGGCGGCGGAACTCATTTTAAAACATGAACCGCCGCTTACATGGGAGGAAAAAGAGGAAGACGGCGAAATTTCCCTCAACGATATTGATTATGATTTGTATGTACAGCTTATGGCGGCGAGACAGCAGTGTTTTTCCATATTGCAGGACCGCAGTCATGACGTGATATGGCGCATGAGCGTCATACTGTTGTTTTCCAATGATATCCAGAAATATATTTTCAAGGGAAAATATAAAAAGATCGGCAAGGTTCGTGAGAAATACGGCGACGGGGATTTTTTGGAAAAGCAGGTCCGCAAATGGATCAAAAAAGCCGCGAAGCATGTGGACGGCGTAACAAACCGGACGGAACTTCTTAACGTTTACACGGGATTTGAGGTGGTCAATGCCGGGTGGGTGGATATTCTGGCAAAAGCGGTCCGGGATAACGAAAATATGGACGAGACGTCGGCGGAGAAGTTTGCCGGATATCTTAAAAACCGGCAGATCCCCTACGAACAGATCATGGTGTATTTTATCTACCGTTATTTTATGAAGGCGGTGTATGATTACGATCTGATCTCTAAAGTGAAATTCGGCGTGGTGAGTACGCTGGTGATCCGCTGCGTGGATTATTCCGGGTGGATTTTGAAAGAGGAACTGCCTTTGGAGGATTTTATATGGCTCGCTCATCTGTATTCCAAGGAGATTGAACATTCCGATGAAAATATGGACGCTCTCGCGGGATATTGTGGGGAAGATGTGAGATTTCATGTGGAGGCGCTGATCGCGTCGCTGCTGTGAGCGTGACGGCTTTATTGGGTGGGGAAATTAAAATTGACGGAGATGACGGATTATGACAAATGAGCAGCGGGCAGAGGCAATTATAAAAAAGTATGGGTTCAATTTCTCTGAAATTTCCAAAAAAGAAATTAGAGAATTGATCGAAAAGGAAATTAATAATTTTCAAGAGGGAAGTTCGGAATATATCCGATTATTATGCGGTTATCTATATTGTATAGGTGATTTTTCGGATATTTCCTTAATGGAAAAAGCAAAATATAGCATTAATATGGACGTTGGCTGCATGATTGACGAGGAATGGATAGATAGTTTAAAGGGGATTGAAAATGAATATACTCGTTCCAGAGAAGAGATTATTAAATCCTTTACCGCGTATTACCAAAATTTTGAAGCGGACGATGACGAGTGGTAATATAATTTGTGGTTTTCAAAATTGGGAAATCAGAAGTTATCGGGAGATGTCATATGACTTATCATTTGGATAAAGCAGAATTGCCTACAATTCCAGTGCCACACGATTGATAAAACGGAATTTCATGAAAGGTAAATACAAGAGTGAAAATACTCATTCGAGAAAAAGTATGTTGTGATAATTTTGCCCGGTGTTTTACAATGGAGGCTATAAAACTAATTAAAGATTTTCTTCTTATCATTAACTTTTAACAACAAGAAAGAACTAAATATGAGAATTATTGCCGTAACTATGCTTCCCCAAATATTCTTGTTAAGTATAAATATACTATCCCATAATGAATTTACAATGCAATGAAATAATACACATAGCCATACACTGTTCGTAATCTTTTTTATACTTGCTAAAGCAAATGTTAAACCTAAAACATTTATTCCAAATATCAAGAAACTTTGTCCATATTGATTTACTCCTTGTATATAGAACAAGGGTAAATGCCATAGCCACCAAACAACACTTATTATTAAAGCTGATATAACAAAATTATATTTTTTCTCTAATTCCGGTTGAAGTATATGTCTCCATCCTTCTTCTTCTAAACCGCCGCCCAAAATCATCATTGGAATCAGAACAAAAATCGCATATAATGGAAAGCCATTTTCATATCCTGAGATTAAACATTGTGGCAATATAAATAATATAGCTAAAGCTATTACCATAAAATAGGAAAATAAATTATGTTTAAAATCAAATATATTTCTTAACCACTCTTTAAGGTTTGCAACTTTATTACTTTTCTTTTGAGCAACAAATGAGGCAATAGTTGGTGCCCAGCCGCCTAATATATATGGTATATATAAGAAATAATTTTCATTTAGCAAAATTCCATTCAAACTACATATGACGCATAATCCCCAACATATGATCGTTATCAAAAAAGTATATACCAGATAATCTTTACATAATTGATTCATTTTTTAATCTCCTTTACAGATTTTCATAATAAGCCTTTTTCTTTTATCAGATACATTATTCCAAAATAGGCATTAGACAATGTGTTTATACAATATGCTTCATCATAAACCATTGCATTACTGGCAAGCAGACTGGCTATTCCATGTGTTACTAAAAATATTTGAGAAAATATATTATGTGCCTGTTGATTGTCTGCCTTTGCCTGTATCTTCAAAATAGAAAATATAGAACCAAAATTTTCCTCTGTAAGCCAATCCGAGAGAGAAATGCCTGTATAATAGTTTGAATGAAATAGAAAACGAAAAAGATTTTTTTGTTCTACGGCAACTTGAATATGTCTCATACCCACTTCTAGCATAGGACGTTCATATTTTCCGCTTAAATTTGTTACATAGTTAATATGTAATTCGATTCCTTTTTGATGTGCTGCTATTCGGACATCTTCAATCGTTTTAAAATGATATAAAACAGGCTGTGTTGAACAGCCGAGTTTTTGCGAAACTGTCCGGGCGGTTATGTTTTCTGCACCCATTTCTTTTGCAATTTCAAGAGCTGCGTTTATAATCATTTCTTTTGAGACTTTCGCAATTGCCGGCATATTTGTACCTCTATTAATAACTGATGTTATGTATAGCTTTAATTATTTATAACACTAATTATAATTCAAAGGAATCCTTCTGTCAATCCCTCATGCTAATTTGAGTTTCCCCATTTTTAAAATGCAAACACTCCGGCATCCTCTATTTTAAAGT
>JAMPBI010000250.1 GCA_023666775.1 Alistipes sp.
TGATTTCAGACTCGGAAATGGGGGTTATGTAAAATGGAACTGATCGCAAGGAATATCAGTAAGACGATTAAAAAGAAAATAATTTTATCGGATATCAGCCTGCATTTGCACAGCGGGACGGTTTATGGATTTGTCGGAAGAAACGGTTCGGGGAAAACCATGTTATTCCGGGCGCTTTCCGGGTTGATGTCCGTCGATACGGGGGAAATTACTCTGGACGGGAAAGTATTACATAAGGATTTCAGCGTGCTTCCAAGTCTTGGCATCGTTTTGGAAAACGCGGGATTGTATCCGGGACTGACCGGGGAGGAAAATCTGTTATATCTGGCGGGTCTGACAAAACGGATAGGTAAGAACGAGGTTCGGGAGGCAATCTGCCGTGTAGGACTGGACCCGGAAGACAAGAGGACGTATGTTAAATATTCCCTTGGAATGAAGCAGCGTCTTGCCATCGCCCAAGCCATTATGGAAAAGCCGGAAGTGATAATGCTGGACGAGCCTACAAACGCCCTTGATGAAAAAGGCGTGGAGGAAGTCCGGAAAATCGTTCTGGAAGAGAAGGAACGAGGAGCCTTGATCTTACTGGCGAGCCACAATAAGGAAGATATAAGTTTGTTAGTGAACAACTTGTACAAGATGGAGGACGGTCATATTCTGCTACAGGAGGACAACCGATGAAAAAACGGATTGTGTTTGCCATAACCGTATGCGTGGTTTTAGCGGCGGCGGTGTTTGGAATGGTCAGGAAAAAAAGCTATACCAATATAACCGGAAACGAAAATTATCTGGAACAGCTTTATGTCGCGGAGATCCCTGAGGCGTTTGCGGTGAACTGCTGTGAGCAGATGTCTCTGGAACTGCCGGAAATGAATTATATTTTAAGGGTACAGGCAGTCGGAGAAGTGGAGCATTTGTTCGGCGTAAGCCGCCAAAGAGTATCCATACAGGAAATATATAAGGGGAACGGGTTAGAGACGGGACAGGAGATCTATATTTATTCTGAACGCTGGAGACTGAGCCTGACCGGAGAATATCCTTCCATTGAACGGGGGTTTGTTAATGTTCTGGACAGCGGTTCGGAGTATCTCATCTTTGCGGAATGCGAGATAACCGTGCCGAATGAAGAAATCCCTGTCTTTGAGTTATATGATGATATGGCGATCGCCCCTGTATTTTGTTATGAGGATAAAGAAAATGTCATAGCGCCGACTGCCGGAGATACCTCATACGTTTTCTATCAGCAGGTCAGGGATAATGAATTTTTCGCGGAAACGGAAGACGCGCTGGAAGCGTGGAAACAATTAAAAATGAAAATGCTGGCGATGTATCCGAGGAGTTTTTGAAAAGGGCTGTAAGCCGATAAGGAAGGGTACTATTTATTATATCCGTTCACAAATTGACCGCTTAGGACAAAAAACGACCGCTTGTGCCAAAGGTACTATCGGCAGGCTGGCAGTCGGCGGTTGTGTATGTTACAATAGAATATTTAAAAGAAAACTCTTTTTGCTTGATAGGAAATTACTTTGTAAGTTATTTATTTTGTTCATATCTTGTACATATTTATTGTGATATACTAATCATAGAATACGAAGGAGAATGGCATGTACGAACGGTTTATTCCGGAGGCAATCCGGATAATCAACGCGGATATGTATGAGGATCCGGATACGGGCGAATGGATATCCGAAGGCGAAATCAGTTTCGATGAGATGAGGATTATAATTAATGGAAACGGAGGAAAATGATGAAACGATTAAAATTATTATTGTTAATATTGTCTCTTACATTGATATGCGGCGGCTGCGCGGCAGAACATGCAGAGGATAGAATAAAAAAGGAGACGGAAAGTTCAAATGTTGAAACGGAAAGTAACAATCCTACGACTGAAGCGGAGCCTGCGACGGAAAAATTAGAGATGGATATTGATATAACCGATTTTTACCAGACAGACCAAACCTATGTGACTAATCATTATTATATTGATGAAAATAACGTTTTGTGGGGAAGCGGCAGTAATGACAGCGGACAGCTCGGTCTGGAGGAAATAAATTATGATGTTCATGAGGAGCCTGTAAAAATCGCGGAGAATGTGATCCATTTTGACTATTCTCAGTATGGGCTGCTGATTTATATAACGGACGATCACAGATTGTATGGTTTGGGCGAGGCAAGCTATGGAATTTTCCCTGAAATATACCGTTACAAAGACAAACAAGGGTTACTGGACGGTTTCGCGCAGGTTACAAGTCCGGTGCTTCTTATGGAGGACGTTGTTTACGCGGTTTGCGGACGAAATGATATCGCGATGCTGAAATCCAATTCCGAGGTATGGATCCAGGGGCTTATCTGGTATGAAGCTTATGAAGAATATGAGTATATTCCGGAACCGGAAAAGGTATTGGATCATGCGGAGCTGATAACGGGCGGTTTCTTTAATCACGCGGCGCTGCTTGCGGACGGAACGGTATGGACGTGGGGATATAATTATTCCGGAAACTGCGGCATAGAAGGAAAAGCCGTGATCTCCAAGCCGGAAAAGGCAGCGGAAGATGTTGTCATGGTATGGACGGATTATAACAGGCTTGATGGTCTGACGGGAATATCGCAATTTGAAGATAACACCGTGATACGGAAATCCGATGGAAGTTATTGGATATGCGGAGTGAATGTGGGAGATGAAAAAAAGGTGCTGCCAAGATATTATGAAGTTTCTGATTGGGAGTGTTTCTGTTCGTCCGAATTTTTGAAATATAGTCCGTAAAAAACATTATAAAAAGCGGCTTTCAAAAGTCTTCATAGAGCTATAAGTATGATCGGAATGAAAGAATAAAAGAGAGTTTTGTATGAGAGAGGATCAATCTATTATGCAAAACTCTTTTTATGTCTCCAATGTTTTGTGAAGTGTTGCATTACATTTGTTAAAAGTGACCGTTTAGGGCAAAAAACCGACCGTTTATGACACAGGTATTGCAAAAAATTAACAGATGGGTTATTTTCTTTTCAGTAAGGAGTGAAGGATTATTAAAAAGCTTACTCTTTTTGCTTGATAGGAAATCACTTTGTATGTTATTTATTTTGTTCATATCTTGTACATATTTATTGTGATATACTGATCATAGGATACGGAGTATTCATGATATACTGATCATAGAATACGAAGTATTCATGATATAATGATCATGGAGGTTGAATATGAAATTAAACATTTTGAAAAACAATTATTTTAAAATGCTGACGGCTGCATGGATCCTGTCGATATGCCTAAGCGGCTGTGGTTATGATAAAAATGTTTCCAAGCAGCCCCTCATAGACGCGCAGCAGGAAAGCGGTGAAACGCAGAGCAGCACAGACATGTCAATCGTAAAAGTAGAGGATTATACGGATTTGACGGCTTCCCTGCGTGATATCTTTCAAATAGAAGACCAAAATGAAATATTTGCGTCACCTGCGGCGGTATATGATTTTAGTGATGATTTTAAGTATAATTTTGGAGAACTGTATCAAGATGTCAACGTAAAAAACATAGTAGTGGGCGAGGTGCTGGATATAGCCTATTACGATCTGGGCGAATTTCCGAGGACATATTATTCCTTCGCGGTTTCCGATGTTCTGAAAGGCGATGATGTGAGCCGGCACAGTATAATAACCGTAGCGGAGACGAAGGGATACCGAAGATTGAGCCGCGCAGATGAAATATACGGTCAATATGGTTTTACAAAGTATGGTGATTATTCGGAAGAGGAACGCGAAAAGAAATATGAGATATTTGCGTTTTATGTTGACGAGCCTCAGGTAAATATAGGCGACCGTTATGTGATATGCCTGTCCGGGAAAAACAGTGAAGCGGAGTATGTGGAAGAAGGCTGCTATTATTATCTGATCAATGACTACATGGGAAAATATTATGAAAATGAGAATGGCATGTATGAACGGTTTATTCCGGAGGCAATCCGGATAATCAACGCGGATATGTATGAGGATC
>JAMPBI010000251.1 GCA_023666775.1 Alistipes sp.
TCAAGCGCCGTTATGATATCCTGATGTTCGCTGATCAAAATCGAGTGGGTTCTTGCGTCTTTCACATATTCCAGACGATACCGGTACATCTGCTCCCGCAGATTATTAATGATCTGTATCAGACGGCCGTTATTCGTTTTATTGTAGATCACGTCATGAAACATTACGTCCGCCTCAACGATATCGACAATGTCTCTGGCTATAACCGCGCTTTCAAAATTTCTGGCACATCTCTTTAACTGATCGATATCCGCTTCCTCCATATTCTGAATAGCAAGTTTTACCGCCAGCTCCTCCAGAGTAACACGCACCTCAAGAACATCGCGCATGTCTTTTTCGGAAATCGACGCGACAATCGCGCCTTTTCGCGGTACCATGTGGACCAGTCCCTCCAGCTCCAGTTTGCGGATTGCTTCACGGATAGGCGTCCGACTCACGCCGAGCTTATTGGCAAGGGTGATCTCCATCAGCCGTTCCCCCGGCTCCATATCCCCTTTTAAAATAGCCTGTCTTAAAGTCATAAAAACCACGTCCCGCAAGGGCAGGTATTCTTCCGACTCTATTATTTTAAGTTCCTTCTCCATATTCCGTTACCTCCCAAAACAATGAAATACATCTGTTACATATATCTGTTTTGCTATCCCCGATTCTCTTAGCTTATTGGCGCACACCGCGGCATTTTTTCTTTTCCCGAAAATCCCAAATACCGTAGGTCCGCTTCCGCTCATCATAGCGTTAATGGCCCCCGAAGCCATCATCTGCCGTTTTATTTCTTCAATCACCGGATATGCTCCAATGGTTACACTCTCCAATACATTCCCCATTCTGGAGCAGATCCCTTCAATGTCCCCTCTCCCTATCGCTTCGATCATACCGTCAATGTCCGGATGAACCGTATTTTCATTCAGCCGCAGATTGCCGTAAACAAACTTTGTCGAAACACTGATCCCCGGCTTCGCGATAAGGATCGGGCAGGAAGGCATAGGCTGCAATCTCGTCAATTTCTCGCCGATCCCCTCGGCAAGCACCGTTCCCCGCATAACGCAAAACGGCACGTCCGCCCCTATCCTGACGCCAAGTTCCATCAGTTTTCTCATGGAAGTCTTCACCGAAAACAGTCTCATCATTCCTACCATGGCAGCGGCGGCGTCCGAACTCCCGCCCGCCATTCCCGCAGCGACCGGAATAAACTTGTCCAACACAACGTCTACACCGGAATTTATCCCGTATTCGTCCATCATCAGTTTTACTGCCTTGTAGACCAGATTGTCTTCATTCGTAGGAAGATAGGAACGATTGGTACTAATCCGGATCCCCGGATCCCTGCTTTTCGTAATACGGACGCTGTCATAAAGATTGATACTCTGCATGACCATGCGCACCTCATGGTAGCCGTCTTCCCTCTTTCCCGTAACGTCCAGTCCCAAATTGATTTTAGCTCTTGCCTTTAGTCTGATACTGTCCATAATTATTCCTTTTATTCCTAATTATACCGCATAAAGTGATTATATCGGATATATTGTATTTTTTCAAGTACAATATAATACTGTCGGAACTCTTAAAACAGGAACAGCAGTTGACTATGTCGAACTTGTGTTGTATATTTTAGTAACAATAGCATTGAAGGAGGAACAATCCGAATGAAAAAAATATTAACTGTACTGTTATGTACATTACTGCTTTCGTCTTGCGGAAAAGCGAAAGACGATTACACCATATCCTATAATGGCGATATTCTCACGCTTTATAACAACGATACGAAAATCATGGAATTGTCCGGAAAAGATATAAAATGGGAGAAAGAAACAGTTCTTTCCCGAAATAACGTAAATGTCTATTTTGGCGGAGAATACAGAGACGGTTTTGAACATCTGTACGGAAACGAAAGCCGTCTGGAACCGCTCTGCATACAGAACGGAAACAAAATATATTATGTATATGAAAATGAAGACGGAATAATGTACTTCTGCAACGCGGATATTGACACAAAGGATCTGACCGTATTGTATGCCGAGGAAATATCCGATAATGATGAAATATATGATATCAAAACGGACGGCAACGAGATATCCTTTATGCATACGGTATTTAATAATGGTGAACCATACAAAAATATCGTAAGAACCACCTCCGGAAACACTTATGCCGTCGTAGACTTCTATCAATAGAATAGGAAATACAGGGACACTTAATTCGTCCCTGTATTTTTTCTTTCAAAACTGCAACGACGAAACATCTGCGTCTCCGTCTCCACCTACTGTTCCGCTATCCATGTCCCCGCCAAGCGGCGCGTCCCCGTCTCCGCCTACCGTTCCGCCGTCCGCGTCTCCTCCAAGCGGTGCGTCCGCGTCTCCCGGAATATACCCGCTTTCTTCGTCTCCCGGTATCCGTCCTCCTTCCCCGTCTCCCGGCGTGTACGCGTTTTCATCATCTATGATATCGCCTACCAGATCGTTATCCCACAAATTTTCAAAATCAGGCTCTCCCTCTTCCGGTTCATAAGGGATCTTCATAAGCTCTGTCAGTTCCACATTCAGCTCCGGTTCAACCGCGTTCCCCTCCGCAAAAAATTTCGGACTCAATGTGCGGTGAAGCTGTTCCATATAATCACGCCAGATCGTACACGCAAGATTTCCGTTCTTCATGCTGATCTCCTGAGGCAGATCATAACCAACCCAGACGCCGGTCGTATAATACGCCGTATAACCTACAAACCACATATCTTTATTGCCGTTGGTCGTTCCTGTTTTCCCTGCCGCGACATGGCTCATCAGGCGGGCGCTTTTACCGGTTCCTTCCTCAATCACTCCGCGGAGCATGGAAGTAAGGATCCGCGACGCGTTTTCCGTATACACGCGGACGCCCGTTTTATTTTCGACCACCTCCGCCGTCGGTTCGCTATATATCCCCTTAACGCAGGTTGGCGCATTATAAATACCGTCATTATAAATCGTCCGGAAACCCGCCGTCATTTCTTCCGTTGAAACGCCGTAAGTAAAGCCGCCCAAAGCCGCCGCCATATATTTCTTATCCATATACACCCGTTTAAATCCCAGACGCATAAGATAATCACAGCCTGTCTGCGGGGTCACATAACGGTATATCTGCCACGCCACCGTATTCTTGGAACGCAGCAGCGCCTCCCTTAACGTCATTTCGCCGGCATAAACGCCCTCGGCATTCTTTGGTCCGTTTACGTCATAAACGTCATAGACCTTCTCTTCCGCCGAATGACCCATACATAAATAAGGCGCGTACACATTTAACGGCTTTACGGCGCTTCCCGGCTGACGGAAGCTCTGATATGCCCGGTTCAGTCCGTATCCTTCGATCTCCTCTGTCTTTCCGCCCACAATGGCAACCACATTTCCCGAAACATTATCAATCGTCACTGCCGCCGCCTGTAAATTTTCGTCGTTATCCTTAATAACGCGGTCCACCGTCGCCTGTAGCTGGCGCTGCGCATTGGGGTCGAGAGAAGTGTAAATATAATAACCGCCGCCGTACAACTCCTGCTGACAGTATTCATACCACGCGTCATAGGACTTGTCATAATCCTCCCGCTCCTCCTGCGTGGCAAAATCATTTTTGAACAGAAATCCCCTCTGCTCCATGAGATACCGGACCGCGCAATATGTAACGTATGTATAAATATAAGTATCCGCCGTAGACTGGTTCATTCCCTGCTTAAAAACATTTTTTTCCAGCTTCGTCACAAAAGGATTTCCTTCTTCCCCCGATAACAAAAGATAATCCAGATCGCCGACCTTCCCGTCGTCATATAGCCTTCTCAATATCCTTCTGGAACGTTCTATCGTATTCTCCTCATGGTTTATCGGTTCATAGCGCGACGGATTATTCGGGATCGCCGCAAGGAAAATACATTCCCCGATCGTAAGACGGTCCACGGATTTGTCAAAATATCCCTTTGCCGCCGCTTCCACCCCGTAATATCCGTTTCCAAAATAAATATTATTCA
>JAMPBI010000252.1 GCA_023666775.1 Alistipes sp.
GAATTTGAATGGTAGTTTTGTTAAAATATCCATGAAGATACTTGAATTTGGTGGATTTGGGTAAGTATAAGGCAAAAAGCAGGGAATATTATGGAGAGAGTCAGGGGTAAGAAAATAACGTCGTATTCAATCATGATTTTTGTGGTATTGTTGATTGTTGCGGCGTTATTTCCTAATAATCTGCTTTACGGGCGGAATGTGGACCAGAAGAATATGAGGATCAAGCATTCCATACAGGAACCGCCGAAAGAGCAGAAAGTGCAGGAAAACGTAAATTCCTTCCGGGAATGTAACATTATCGGCATTAACAAATTGGTCCGCAATTATTATGAAGCCTATCTGCTGGAAGACGATACGGAATTGATGAAATATATTGATACCGTGGGGGATCTCGACGAGGAACTCCGTACTTTCCGCCGGCTTCATATGGAGCAGATGATGAACATACGGTGTTATTACGCGGAAGGGTATGTGGAGGACTCCTATCTGGTCATCAGTTACGGATATGCCAAATATCACGATTATGAGACGACGGTTCCGGTCATCGGAAAATTTTATGTGCGTATGAATTCTTCCGGCAGTTATTATATCTGTAACAGCGTTGTAAGCAATGAACGGTCCTCTTATAACGAGATTTTGTTTGCCAGCAGGCAGGCGCTGGAAATATATGAAATGGCGCAGTACGAGCTGGATACGGCATGTGAAGTAGATCACGGGTTAAATGATTTTGTGAAGGCAAACGAAGAGTTTTTTGTATATGAAAGAGAGAGCAGTGGAGACAAGGATTAACAAATTTTTAAGCGAAGCGGGCGTTTGCTCCCGAAGAGCAGCGGACAGGCTGATCGAGGAGGGCAGGGTCACCATCGACGGCGTAACGGCGCAGACGGGAAGCCGCGTTTTGGCGGAAAGTCTGGTCTGCGTGGACAACAAACCCGTAACGAAACAGGACGGGCTTGTCGTTATCGCGTTTAACAAGCCGGTGGGCGTGGTGTGTACCGCCCAGAAAAAAGAAAAAAATAACGTGATCGATTATATCGGTTATCCGCAGCGCATTTTTCCCGTGGGAAGGCTGGACAAGGACTCGGAAGGGCTGCTTCTTCTCACAAATGACGGAGAACTGATGAACCGTGTTTTAAAGGCGTCGGGACTCCATGAAAAGGAATATGTGGTTACGGTGGACAGGGAGGTAAACGGGGATTTTCTCAGGCGTATGGAAAAAGGCGTTCCCGTTCTTGACAAGGTAACGGCGCCATGCGTCGCGGAAAAGATAAACCGTTTTTCTTTCCGTATCGTTCTGACGCAGGGGTTAAACCGGCAGATCCGGCGTATGTGCGAATATTTCGGATATCAGGTGGTGAAACTGAAACGGGTGCGGGTTATGAATATCCGGCTTGGAGATCTGAAAACAGGGACATATCGTGAATTGACGGAATGTGAGCGGGAAGAATTATATAAAGCCGCAGGCTTATTGTAAAGGGAGATTTTGAAATGGAGCAGACATCAAAGATTGAGCGTATCAGGGAACTGGCAGCGCTTTTAAATAAGGCAGGAAAGGCTTATTATTCGGAAAGCCGTGAAATCATGTCCAATTATGAATATGACAGGCTGTATGACGAACTGGCGGGACTGGAGGAGGAGACAGGGTTCGTTATGGCGGGAAGTCCCACGAGAAACGTGGGGTATGAGGTTCTTAGTGAACTGCCGAAAGAGCGGCACCCGGAGCCGATGTTAAGTCTTGACAAAACAAAGGACGCGGCGGTTTTGAAAGCGTGGCTGAAGGATCAGAAAGGACTGCTTTCATGGAAAATGGACGGTCTGACGATCGTTCTTACTTATGAGAACGGGGAGCTGGTTAAAGCCGTTACCCGGGGAAACGGGGAAGTGGGAGAAGTTATCACCAATAACGCGAAAGTATTCGTGAACCTCCCGGTGACCATTCCATACAAAGGACGGCTTGTACTCCGCGGCGAAGCGGTCATAACGTATTCGGATTTTGCCCGGATCAACGAGGAGATTGAGGAAGAAAGCCTGAAATATAAAAACCCGAGAAACCTGTGCAGCGGTTCCGTTAGGCAGTTAAACAATGAAATCACGGCGAAACGGAACGTAAATTTTTTCGCGTTTGCTCTTGTAAGCGCGGAGGAAGTTGATTTTCGCAATTCGAGAAAAGCCCAGTTCGACTGGCTGGCGGAACAAGGATTTACGGTCGTTGAACATAAGATAGTCACGGCGGACGATATTGAAGAAACCGTGGAGTGGTTTGCCGGCCAGATCGCCGCCAATGATTTTCCTTCCGACGGACTGGTGATCACCTATGACGATATCGCGTATGGGTTAAGTCTTGGGCGCACGGCAAAGTTTCCGAGAAATTCGTTTGCTTTTAAGTGGAAGGACGAGACGGCGCAGACCGTGTTGAAAGAGATTGAGTGGAGTCCGTCAAGAACGGGGCTGATCAATCCGGTGGCGATTTTTGAGCCGGTGGAACTGGAGGGAACGACCGTCAGCCGCGCCAGCGTCCATAATGTCAGTATTCTGGAAGAACTTGCCCTTGGCGTCGGAGATGAGATAACGGTTTACAAAGCGAATATGATCATTCCCCAGATTGCCGACAATCTCACAAGAAGCGGGAATATAAAGATACCGGATACCTGTCCGGTATGCGGGGAAAAAACGCAGATAAAACAGCAAAATGATGTTAAAGCGCTTTACTGCGTCAATGAAAAGTGTCAGGCAAAGCATGTAAAAGGATTTACGCATTTTGTTTCCAGGGACGCCATGAATATGGACGGTCTGTCGGAGGCAACGCTGGAAAAATTTATTCAGATGGGTTTTGTAAAGGAATTTGCCGATCTTTTTCATTTAGACCGCTATAAGGACGAGATCATATCCATGGAAGGATTTGGCGAAAAATCTTATGAAAGGCTGGTTTCGTCAATCGAGGACGCCAGAAAGGCAACGCTTGCCAAAGTGATCTACAGCCTCGGTATTGCCAATATCGGTCTTTCCAATGCGAAACTCATATGCAGGCATTTCGAGAATGATATTGAAAAGATCATGCATGCCGCGCCGGAGGAGGTAGTCTGTATTGACGGGATCGGCGAGGTGATCGCGGAAAGCCTGACGGAATATTTTCGTGATGAAGAAAATGTCCGCTGCTTTCGGGATTTATTAAAAGAAGTGGAACTTTTGCAGGAAAACGTGTCCTCCGGTGGAAAGCTGGACGGGCTGACTTTTGTGATCACGGGAAGCGTGGAGCATTTCGCGAACCGGAACGAATTAAAAGCGTATATCGAACAAAACGGCGGTAAGACGACGGGAAGCGTTACGAGTAAGACGGATTACCTGATCAATAACGACGTGACTTCCGCGTCCTCTAAGAATAAGAAGGCGGCGGAACTCGGGGTTAAGGTCATTTCCGAGGAAGAGTTTTTAAAACTGGCACAGTAGCCTTACAGAGTATCGGCAGAAAAGGAAGCGAAACATATGGTGAACGATAAAAATGATTTTACACAGGGGAGCATTGTCTCGAAACTGCTCCGGTTTATGATTCCGATTTTAGGCGCGTTGGTTTTGCAGGCGATGTACGGAGCGGTCGATATTCTCGTGGTAGGACGTTTTGGAACGACTGCCGGGATTTCCGGCGTTTCCACGGGGAGCAGTATCGTAAATCTGATCACCTTTACGATTACGGGGCTTACAATGGGAGTTACCATTGTTATGGGACAGTATATGGGTGAGAAGAAGACGGAGAAAATAGGCGCGGTTGTAGGCGGCGCGGTCTGGCTGTTTTTTGTGCTGGCATTTTTTATTGCCGCCGCCATGCTGGTATTCGCAAGACCTCTTGCGGTTTTAATGCAGGCGCCAAAGGAGGCGCTGGACCTGACGGTCTTATATGTGCGTATCTGCGGCGGGGGAATTTTCTTTATTATCGCGTATAACGTGATCAGCA
>JAMPBI010000253.1 GCA_023666775.1 Alistipes sp.
AATGCGGGCGGTTTTCAGCATTTCCACGCCTGCTGCCTGCGCGATCTTTTCAATATCCTGCCCTGCCCCTTCATGGAATGCGGCGTAATCCTCTTTTGTTATAACCGCAACGGCAATTCTTCCCATATCTTGCTGTTGCTCCGTCCTTTTGTAAATTGCCTGTGCCTCGTTTACCTGTGTCCTCATATGTCTGATCTCCCTTCCTTGTCCGGTTCTGTGTCTTTGTCCTTTGCGCTCTCCCCTTTGAATTTGATCGCGCATACTTCATATACCGTGGATAAAAATGGCAGCCTGCGCCCTTCGATCCGCTTTTTGTAATCGCGAGACTGAAAACGTCCATATATTTCTACATAGTCCCCAACTTCAAACGTATTCGCTTTGAACGCCTGCCAACCGAAGCACACGCACGGTATATAGTTGGTGCCTGCCGATGAATTTACCGCTACTATGATACTTGTAGCCGCCACACGCTTTCCCCGCTGCATCCAGCGGCGCGTTGACCGGAAGCGCGGCGGCTTGCAGATATTCCCGCAGATTGTAACTTCGTTCTGATCGTTCACGGGCGGATCGTTTAGCGCAATGACTTCCGCGTATATATAGACTTTCACACGACTTTCTTCCGGTTTCGGATCGTGTACGTTCTCCGATCTGATTTCACCGCCGATCAGCACCTCCGCGCCCGCCGTGATTTTCTCCAGCATTTCTTTTGATCCGGCGGCGCGCCCGTCAAACTGCAAAATATAGGTGTCTTCCGTCTCGCTGGGACGCGTCCGTGTCAATGTCGTTTCGTACACTTCCCGTGTCCAGTCTGCCGCTTCGACGATCAATTCCGGTAGGGTTTTAATATGCCCCACAATCCCGATCGTGTTATTCCTGCTCATACGCTGTATGTCTCCTTTCATAATTTTGCTTTCTCACTTTCCTTTTTCAATTTATAACTATTCAATTCATCGATTGCCCTTTTATAGCAATCCACATCTTCCGTTTCCCTTGCCAGCACAATACGTTTCCCTCTTGTCTCGCCCTTATACTCCCATATTTCGATCAGTCCGTCGCCATATATATCAAAGTGCATATGGTAACGCAAACCATATCTTTTCTGCAAAGGTCTGTATATTTCATAAAATTTTCTAACTGTTTCTGTGTATTCATCTTCCATGTACTTCCCCCTATGTAGTCAATAAGTTTCCGCAGCTTTTCCGCTCCCCATAAAATCAGATAGTTGCATTTGTGCGGTTTCCTGCCTGTATCTTTCCTGTGATAATTTGAAATAGTGTTCGCTTAACTCGAAGCCCACAAATTTATGCCCCGTATTCCGGCAGGCAATCAGCGAAGAAGCCGAGCCCACGTGTGTATCTAAAATTGTGTCGCTTGCTGCCGCAAAGTTTGTCAATATCCATTCATACAATGCCACGGGCTTCTGTGTCGGGTGTATGCGGTACTCTTTGTTTTTCATGTTCTCTTGGATCATGCCGTTCCATGTATATTTGTACCTGCGGATTGCGGTTTTGAAAGAAGTCCACGCCAGTTCGCAGTCTGCAAAATCTGCCTCGCCGTTGTTCTTGTCCCATACCAGCCAGCACGGGCTGTCATACGGGATTTTTGATATAAAATGATTTGCGCCGAAAATGATCTGGTTTTTGCTTACTCTGAATAACTCCCGAAAATATGCTTCGTCCGGCGGGTTTAAGTCTTCCCCCGTAAACGGTACATACGCCTTCGACGTTGCCAGCTTTGAGCGTGTGCTGTTCTTTTTCCCGCTTTCCTTTATCCCATACGGCGGATCGACGATTGCAAGATCAAAATACCTGTCGGGAAATTCTGCCAGCCCTTTCATGCAGTCCATATTGTAATAGCCGTATTCAAGCATTTTCGCCGCTTCCTTCCGCTTTTTGCCTTTCCATTTCTTTTTCTGCCGCATATATAAAATCGCTTAAATCTGTTATTCTTTGCTCGTATGCTTCATACTCTTTTTTTGCTTTTTCGTATGCCCAGCGTAAATGATCGCGCTGCGCTGCTGTGTGGTCTTTTTCTCTAATTCTTCACGGGCTTTCTGCGCTTCAGCTTTCAGTCCCTTGTTTCCGTCGTATGAAAAACGCCTGTTTGCTTTTGTTCCTGCTACCCTCATGCTGTTTCTCCCAAAATAATTTTTTTGAATATGCTTTCAAAAATCGGTACTGCAATACTGTTTCCCGCCTGCCAGTATAGCGGCATTGTATAACGTCCGTTTTTCTCCTGTACTGCTGCCGCTGCGTCGAAGTCTGCGTCTGTATAGCCCTGCAATCTCCAGCACTCCCTTTCCGTCAAATACCGATACCGCCCGCCGCCGCAGTCTATAACCTGCGTGGGCGTTCTGTCCTGCCTTGTCGTGATTGTGTAGGCGTAATCTTTTATAATATTCGCCCGCCGCACTACTCCCTTTTTGCCTATCGCACCATATACACTTGGCTGGGTAACGTCATACACTTCCGGCGCGTCCGGTAAAAGAAATTCTTTTATGTTCCGCATGGGGGACTTTATCAGATCGCTAAAATCAAATTTTTCTTTTCCCAGTATTGATATTGTGAAAACTCTCTGCCGCGCCTGCGGAAGTCCGAAGTCCCTTGCGTCTAAAACTGCGTAGCTGTTTGTATATCCCAGCCGCGTCATTTCCGCTATGTATTTATTAAAATTTGTTATCATGTGCCGCGATAATACGTTTTTTACGTTTTCCCATATCACCACGCGCGGTTTCCACTCTCCCATTTGTTCTATGATGTGAATGGTTTCCCACATAAGGCTTGAACGTGTCCCGCTTCCTTCGTCTGCGCCTTTGCCCCTGTTTATCCTGCCGCCTGCTGCCGTCGCTTTCCCTTGATGTCCTGCAATCGAAAAATCTTGGCACGGGCTGCCGTGTATCAAAATATCCGGCTTTAAATTCCAGCCGACAACGGACTGGGTTTTATTTGGTAATTCATCTTTGAAAATTGCGTTATATGATCTAACCGCCTTTTCGTCAATCTCTACATAGTCAATACTTTTTACGGGTATACCGATATTCCGCAGGGCGCAGCGCGGCGATCCTATGCCGCCGAATAATTCAAGTATTTTTATCATTTCGGGAATACCCCCCCCCGAAAAGTCCAGCGTCCTTTTTCATTTTTCTGTGTCCCCTTTTGTGTCGAATAGTGTCATTTGCCCTTCGCATTGCTTCAGTTTTGGTATACGCGGCTTGTATTTACATTCTTCGGGCTTTCCGCTCCGGCAAATATAAAAAGCATCTATTTCGCAAAAATCAAATAACTTGCAGGCGTTACGAATTGAAGTCTTTTTTACTATGATGTTTAATTCCTCGCATACCGCTTCCGTGTCGCTCTGTGCAATGCAATGTATACAATACCTGCAATAATGTTTCATGCTCTCCATGTCGTCTGTGTCCTTTTTCTATGTAGGCGGCGATCTTGCTTTCATGCTGCGCCACCCCGCTTTCCGGCGTGTGCATTGTGTTGTAGCTTTTCACATTAAAAACCTACCGAAAACCTGTTGACCGTCCACGCGCTCTTTAGCATGGCGCGTCCGCTGCCATTTTTCCACAATGCCCTGCTTTCCGGCTGTTGGCTTGCCTTCATCAGATATAAGGTTGCCGACCTTACATGACGGGACTGCTGCCCCGTTTCGGCTCTTTTCAGCTTTTAAAATAAAAATTCTTTATCTACAAGACATATATTCTCATGCTATCCCCTATCCGATCGTCCGCTGTGCTGTGTCTGCGCTATATTTCACGTTATCCGCAACTATGATTTTTCCCCGCTCTAATTCTTTGTAAATGGTTGCGATATGTACGCCGATTTTCTCCGCAATGGCTTTCTCCTTCGCCCCGCTGTTATACATTGCTTCGATCTGCTGCCTGTCCGCATACTTGATCCG
>JAMPBI010000254.1 GCA_023666775.1 Alistipes sp.
CCCGGCCACCCCGGCCAGCGCCGCTGAGATAGAAAATGCCATCAGTTTATATTTGGTGATATTGATACCCACCGACTCCGCCGCGATCACATTATCCCGAATTGCCATAATGGCGCGTCCGTCTCTGGAATGGATCAAATTCAGCACAATAAACAAGGTGATCAGAAGCAGAACAATGCCTATGGTAAATGTGGAATCATTCGGCGTGCCGGTGATTCCCTGGGCGCCCTTTATGATCTGCACGCCGTCCGGACTCATATTCAGGTCGAGAGAACTCTTAAAGGAAATATGAAAGCCGTTCTCGTCTTTTCCCACATAGAGAATGTTTACGAGATTTTTTATGATCTCGCCGAACGCCAACGTAACAATGGCAAGATAATCACCTTTCAGCCGAAGCACCGGTATTCCGATCAAAATCCCCGCAGCTCCCGCGGACACGGCACCGATAAGGATCGCCAGCGTAAAACGGATAAATGTGTTCTCAATGCTGTCCTGCGCGCATTTGGAGAAAAACGCGCCCGCAAACGCTCCCACGCACATAAAACCCGCGTGGCCAAGGCTCAGTTCGCCGAGAATACCGACGGTAAGATTCAGCGACACCGCAAGGATCGCGTACACGCAAAGGGGTACCAGAAGTCCCTGGATCAGACTGCTGACATGTCCGCCTGATATCAAAATCTGCATGATGATATACGCAAAAATAACCATTCCGTAAGTAATAAGACTGCTCTTAAACGTTTTTGACATCTTAAACTTCTTCATATCGCCGCCTCCCCTTTACACCTTTTCCTGTATATTTTTTCCGAGAAGACCTGTCGGCTTCACCAGTAAAACAACGATCAATACGCCGAACACGATAGCGTCCGCCATCTGCGACGAAATATATGCCTTGCCTAAAATTTCAATGATCCCAAGCAGGATCCCTCCGATAAACGCTCCCGGAACGGAACCGATACCTCCAAATACCGCCGCCACAAACGCCTTGATACCCGGCATGGAACCCGTATAAGGGGTTAAAGAAGGATACGCGGAACACAAAAGCACACCGGCAATAGCCGCCAGCGCCGAACCGATAGCAAACGTAAGGCTGATCGTAGCGTCCACATTGATACCCATAAGCTGAGCAGCCCCTTTGTCCTCCGCAACGGCAAGCATACCCTGTCCCGCCTTTGTTTTATTGATAAACAATGTCAGCAGAACCATGATGATAATACAGCTTACGATCGTCACGATCGTTTCACCGGAAATCTTGATCTGCCCGTTGGCAAGATTTAACGGAGAAAGCGTTACTACCGACGTAAAACTTTTTGCGTTGGAACCGAACATCAGAAGCGCTATATTTTGCAAAAGATAACTTACGCCGATTGCCGTGATCAGGACCGCCAGCGGCGAAGACGCCTTTCTCAGCGGTTTATACGCGATCTTCTCGATCACGATCCCCAGAAGCGTACATACGACAACCGACGCAAGCACACCCACCACCGGAGGAAATCCCATGGTGCTGCACAGCGAGTATGTTGTAAACGCGCCGATCATAATGACGTCGCCGTGGGCAAAATTCAACATTTTCGCAATACCGTAAACCATGGTATAACCCAGAGCGATCAGCGCGTACACGCTTCCCAGACTGATACCGTTAATCAAATAAGTAATAAAACTCATAGCCGCCTCCTTTATATCAATAAAACGTACCGATTTATCGAAAATACTTCTTAAAAGTATATCAGATTGCGTGCTTTGAGGCAAGATGAAATATTGCGCTACAATAGAATTTTCCGTCAAAAAAGGGGCTACCTTCACGGTAACCCCTTGGGTTCGGAAATTAATCCATCGACACATAAACTCCGTCAACGATCTTAACTGCTTTCGGTTCCTTATTCGGTTCACCCGCCTCGTTCCATGTTATTCCGGCGCCTGTTAAACCGTCAACGCTGATTTCAACCATTGCCTTTTCCAATGCCGCGCAAAGATCGGACACGCTCATATCCGGCGTCGCCCCGGACTTCTCAAGCGCTGCTTTTAGAGCATATACGCCGTCATAAGCATCGGCAGCAAACTGGTTCGGAATGTTATCCTTATGTCTCTGCTGATATGTCGTAACAAAATTAACCGTCAATTCGTCTTTCGCGTCAGCCGCAAACGGTGTCAGCAGCATAACGCCCTCCGCCAGCGACTTATCAAAATTCTCAACACTAAGGATACCGTCCATACCGTCAACTCCAAAGAATGTCGGAGCGTATCCCATGCCGTCCGCCTGTGCTAAGATCAAAGAGGCAGCCTGATAGTAGATCGGAAGGAAAACGAGATCCGCTCCCGAATCCTTAGCCTTCTGTAACTGCACGGAAAAATCGGTGGCATTGTCCGCGGTAAACGCTTCTGCCGCGACAATTTCAAAATTCTGACTTGCCGCTCCCTGTACGAAACTCTCGTAAATACCCGTTGAATAAACCGTTGAACTGTCATATATTACGGCAACCTTGGTTCCCAGATTATTTTCGCCGATGTATCTCGCGCTTGCCGCTCCCTGATCCGGATCGGCAAAGCATACACGGAAGTTATTCGCGTACTTCGCGCATTCCACCGCGGAACCGGAAGGTGTAAGCTGGAACATGCTATCCGCCTTTGTCTTCTCCGTAACCGCGATACACGGACCGGAAGTAACACAACCGAGGATCATCTGCGCGCCCCAGTCTTTTACCACATTATAAGCGTTTACCGACTTCTCCGGGTCATTCTCATCGTCCTGTCCGTTAATCTCCAGCATAAAACCGTTTACACCGCCTGCCGCGTTGATCTCGTCAACCGCAATCTGCGCCGCGTTTACTACGTTCTGACCATAGATTGCCGCGTCGCCGCTCAATGGTCCGATAATACCGATCTTAAATACAGCCTTATCCGCCGTACCTTCCGCCGTTGTACCTGCCTGCTGCGTAGGGTCGTTCGATGTACTCGGACTGCCGCAGGCGGTCATTGCCAATGCCGTCACTGCCACAAGAGCAAGAGACGCCGCCTTCTTAAAACTCTTTCTCATAAATATTCCTCCTTTGCCCGATAGGGCTTTTGCTAACAAATGATACCAACGGATCGAATATTTGTCAAGTACCGGAGTTTCCAAATAAAAATTTTTTTGCCAGTTCCATTGCGCGCACAATCACGACGTCCGCGTTAAAATGCTGCCATTCTCCCCATCTTCCCAGACCGATCACCTGTTTTTTCCGGCAGTATTCCAGAATACGGGAAACCGCCTCATTCTTTCCGATCGTATTCAACGGATACGCGTACTCGTTTCGGTACGAATACTCCGAAGCAAACGGAAATTTCTCCCTCCGTTCCGCTCTTGTCTCCGTCCAGTAGCCCTTCGCGTTCTCAAGAAAATTATGCCGGAGAAGGATACGATGATATGCTTCCGCCTCGTTCGGATAATAGATCCAGTGCGCCTTATTATCCATATTTTCGGCAAAATAATCAACCACAACCGACGTATGCTTTAATTGTGACAGTTCCCCGGCAATATCCTCCGGCATTCCCTCCGGAGTATCAACCGCCGTCCACGGAATTGTGACAATGACATATTCCGCCTCATACCGGTCGTTTACGCTTCTTTTTTCCACATTCAGCCTGACAACGGGCGTATTATATAAAATACGATCCCCCAGATTATCCGCCATTCTTCGGAAAACCTCACCAAAACCATATTTTTTCGGATAATAAAACCGCGCGTGCCCCGGCTGTTTTCCATACGGTTTATGCTCCTTACAGCTTAAAAGCGTTTCTTCGTAAGAAACGCTGGGAAGTTTCTCAAGCCAGTACGTTCCCAGATCATCTAAATCTTCTCCGTATAATTTGCGGTTGTACGGCAGCATATAATTATCGGTTATGGCGTCGCC
>JAMPBI010000255.1 GCA_023666775.1 Alistipes sp.
CTCATGCGCGGAGCCCTTCTTTCCGTTGTGTGCGCGTCGGTCGCGACAACGTCTACCAGTCCCTCTTTGATCAGTTTTTTTATGAACTTCTGAATATGTTTCCCTTCCTCGCCGGTAACCGATAAGGAATTTACCTGCGTCACAACTTTTAGGCTTTTTAATTCCCCGATCCGCTCCTCATGCCCCCGGAGACATTCATACCGCTCAATATGGGCGAGTACCGGCAAATACCCGGCGAACATCACCTGTCTTAAAAGACCGGTCATATAGGCGTAATCCACGGTCGTATGAAATTCCGCCAGCACATATTTACTGCCGCAGATACACATGCCGTCCTCGTTTTCCAAAAGCCGTTCCACCGCGTCATAAGTTAAATAGACTTCTCTTCCATATAAAACAGTAAGTTCCGGAAACAATTCCCGTACCCGTTCCCGAAACTCTTCAAACCGCTCCCTCATTTCCTCCTCACCGCACAGCATTTTACCCTGATGATAATGCGGCGTCGCAACGATCGTCCGGATACCTTCCTCATAAGAAAGTCTTGCCATCGCAAGCGCCGTACCCATATCTTTTGCTCCGTCGTCCACTGCCGGTATCATATGGCAGTGAATATCCACAAATTCTCTGTCTTTTATCTTTCTACCAAACATATCTTTTCTCCCTGCCTTCCGATATTATAATCTAAACTTCTTCAAAATACAAGTTTAAATTATATTTCCCGAATAAAAACCGACAAATACAATTTAAAACTGTGAAAAAATAATTGGAGTATTTTGCATAATTACGAATATATGCGGATATAATTGACAGAAACATTCACGGCAATAAACAATTTTAAATTCTATAATATAGATATCCTTATGCTAAACTTTTTTAATCAAGGGGTGGTTTATAAATGATAAAGGAGGAAATCCCATGTATCCAAACCGTATTCGGGAATTGCGGATTGAGAAGGGAATCACCCAGATCCGTCTTTCCATCGAACTCGAAGTCACTCAGGAAACCATCAGCGCCTACGAGCGGGGCAAAAATCTTCCTACGGTTGCCAATCTGATCCGTTTAAGCAGGCTCTTCAATGTAAGCATGGACTACATCATGATGCAGAGCGACCAGCGGTATACCGTTGACAACGGCAGCATAAAACCGGACGAAAAACGGCTTCTCGCCTACTTCCGGCTTCTTGGTCCCGTACAGAAAGAAAAATCTTTATCCTATCTTCAGGGTCTCTGTGATACCGACAATCCCCACTAGATCAACAGAAAACAGAGAAATTGCGAAGCGGTTTCTCCTAACGTAGAACAAAACAGGTATATAAAAGGATATTCCGAATTGTTTTACCGGAATATTCTTTTATATATTAGACACATTTATACAATCTATAGTTGTATTTTTTACAAATTTGTGTTATATTTTAAATTATTTAAGAAGAAAGGCTGTGAAACCCTACTATGAAGAAAAAATTGAATTTTCTCGCTTCCTGCGTTTTATTGGGGATTTTCTGCGTATGCGCGGTTTACACGATCGCTTCCTGCAACAAAGCGGAAGTTTCGGAACAGATCTACGAGAGCATGCAGCAGTCCGAAAGTCCCACGACCGCTGCCAATCCGGTTTCGGAAACAACCGTAGAGGAAACGACGACCGCCAATCCCGTTGCCGAACTGATCCCCGCGGATAAAACCGTTTATTTTCAGAGCCTGTGGGAGACGAATACGGATATTTACGCTTATATCTACATTCCGAACACAAACGTGGATTATCCTATTTTGCGCCACCCAAGCGATAACCTCTATTATCTGGAACACAATATCGACGGAAGCAAGGGACTTCCCGGCTGCATTTATACCGAAAGCTACAACAGTATCGGCTTTGACGATCCGGTAACCCTGGTGTACGGGCATAACATGAAAAACGGTTCCATGTTTGCCTCGCTCCATAATTTTGAAGACGGCAGTTTCTTTGACGAAAACCGTTACATATTCATTTACACGCCTTACGACACATTTGTTTACGAGGTTTTTGCCGCCGTGACCTATAATGACAACCACATCATGAAAGCGTTTGACTTTGAGCGGGAGGAGGAATTTGATTCGTTTCTGGAAAGCCTCCGTTCCGTCCGCGACATGAACGCGCATTTTACAGATGACATTGAGGTAACTTATGAGGATAACGTGCTGGTTTTAAGCACCTGCACCACCAACGCCAGTAAACGGTTCCTGGTCTGCGCCGTAATGCTCGGCTCCCTCGGTGATTAATATGAAACGGTTCCGGAAAATAATCCTTACAGCCGCTCTGATACTGCTGCTGTTCGCGTCCATATCGACCGTATTTTTCCTGATCATGCGGGACAGAGGCAGAAAAAGCCTCCGCGAAAACGCGATCATTGCTTCCACGGTTCCGTCCATTCTGGAGGAGGAAACGTCTGCCGGGGACAATGCGTTTGTCTGGCAGCCCGGCTGGGTTATGTACAACGGGGAGATCTACCGCTACAACGACGATATCCTCACGTTCCTTGTTATGGGGATCGACAGCAAGACCGAGGTCAAAGAAGCGTCCGACAGCGTACACGGAGGACAGTCCGACGCGCTTTTGCTGATTGTCATGAACCCGGAAAACAAAACGGTGAAACTGGTCAACATTAACCGTAACGTCATGACGGACATTGATATTTACAATTATCTGGGCGAATACGTTACAACGACCAAGGCGCAGCTTGCCATTCAGCACGGTTACGGGGACGGTATGGAAATAAGCTGCGAGCGCACCGTAAAAGCAGTCTCGAACCTGTTTTACGGTATCCCGATCCATGGTTACTGCGCCGTAAATTACGTCGCCATTCCCACGATCAACGATATGGCAGGGGGCGTAACGGTCACTTTATTAGATGATTTCACATTTTTTGATAAATCCATGATAAAGGGAACTACAATGAAATTAAGCGGAAAGCAGGCTTTTAAATACGTCCAGTACCGCGACACCAAAGTTTTTAATTCCGTCGCCATTCGCATGGAACGCATAAAGCAATACCTGACCGCGCTGATCGGCGCGTTAAAACAAAAAATGAAGTCGGATATCACGGTTCCGGCAAAACTTTACGAGGCGCTCTCCCCCTATATGGTAACCAACATTTCTCTGGACGAGATCATTTATCTGGCGTCCGAGGCGCTCTCCTATGACATTGACACGGAACACTTTTATTCCTTGGAGGGAGAAACCAGAGCGGGAGAAATTTATGAGGAGTTTTACGCCGACGAAGATTATTTATACGACCTGATCATACGTCTGTTTTACGAGCGGGTCAACCAATAAGGATATTACTGCTATAGTTCCTATGGCTTTAATATAAACCACATACCAATAGGAGGATTTAACATGAAAAAATTTATGACGATCGCCATGGCATTTGTTCTTGCCATGGGTATGACTGTTACTGCTTTTGCTGCCGGCAGTCCCGTTACCAGCGTCAGCGCGGGCAACACGGTTACCGTCGGAGGCAAGGAAGTAGAAGTAAAAGTTGACGTTACGACTGTCGAAGATACGGTTTCCACCGAAGCCGCAACCGTTGCCGAAAATACGGCAAAAGTTGCCGGTCTGCTGGGAATATCCGACGCAGCCGTTGAGACGACGATTGTCGGAGACGTTGTAGACGTTACGCTCCCTGACGATATCGTTCCGACGGTTGAAAATCCGGTTACCATCACATTTCAGGTTACCGGCGTATCTTCCGACGATAAGATTGTCGTAGCGCACAAGAAAGAAAACGGTGAATGGGAATACATTACTCCGTCGGCAGTTTCCAACGGCTCTGTCACGGTTCCGTTCACTTCCCTTTCTCCGGTTGCGTTTATCAAAGTAACCGAGAATGTAAAAGCCGATACCGATA
>JAMPBI010000256.1 GCA_023666775.1 Alistipes sp.
AGGCACAGATAACAGGCGATCTCTTCATCATTTATCACGTTGCGGGAAAACCTCGGCAGTTCCCGCCTTCCGGTCACGTCGGACCCGAGTTCGAGCATTCTCTCTTTACTGATATTCATTCCGCGGTAATCCATAACGCCGCCGTCGCTTTGCACGCAGGCGTGGTTATCACCGGGATTGAACAGCACCACACTCCCCTCCCCGATGGCGTACTCCTTCCCCTTGCAGGAAAGTACGCGCCGTCCCTGCTCCACGAAACCGATCGCGTAATGCTCGTGAAAATGATTGGGAAACGGCTGGACAATCCCTTCCAAACGGTAAACTTCTATCCGCAGCTCCTCATCATAAACGATCGTTCTTACTTCTTTTCCCATAGTCTCTCCCTCCCGCCAAGGATATTTTACGGCTCCCGGATCAAAATGTCTTGTAAAATATCCTCAAATATTTTTGCAGAATGTTTTCCCATCAACAAAAAATACGGCAGGAAAACCGAATTTCACTGCCGCTTTAACGCCTTATTTATAAATCATTGTTTCCGATATCCCACAAACTTAACTGCTCCGCCGTCTGTTTTTCCTCAAATTCGCGCAGATACCGGAATATATCTTCATTATTGTGAACCATTCCGTTTTCGCGGCATTTCTGATAAAACAACCTCATCAGCCGCTCATTATCCGGACTGTCCACGATATACTGATTTTTGTATGTGCGGATATATTTTTCTTTTAACCCCGGAAACAGGCGGTCTAACTGCTCATAAAAATATTCCCTGTTCCCTTCCCTGAGCGTCAATCCCATTCCATAGCAGATAACGCCGTACACCTTCGCCTCTATGCAGTAATCCAGAATACCGGAAATATTTTCCTCCGTATCATTGATAAACGGCAAGATGGGGCATAACCATACGACCGTTGGGATTCCTTCGTCACGCAGGATTTTCAGCACTTCAAACCTCCGCTTCGTCGTACACACATTCGGCTCGATCTTTCCGCACAACGCCTCGTCAAAGGTAGTCATGGTCATCTGCACCACACATTTTGTTTTATCATTGATTTTCTTCAAAAGGTCCAGATCACGCAAAATACGGTCGGATTTCGTAATAACCGTAAAACCGAAACCGTACTCGTCGATCAGGGACAAAACTTTCCTGACATTGCCGGTTTCCATTTCCAAAGGAATATACGGATCGGTCATGGCGCCTGTTCCTATCATGCATTTTTTCCGCTTATGCCGGAGAACATTTTCCAGCAGTTCAACGGCATTTTCCTTCACCTCGATATCCTCAAAGTCATGTTCCATATGGTAACACCGGCTTCTGGAATCACAGTAAATACAGCCGTGCAGACAGCCACGGTATAAATTCATTTTGTTATTTGATGATAAAATCCCTTTTGCTTTTACATAATGCATTGTGCCGTCCGCCAATCATTTATAAAACATTTTCCCTAAAAAATCATTCAGATAAACATAGTACGCGTCACCGTCCGCGCCAAATGCCGCGTTTTTCACCGCTCCCTGATTTCCGCCCGCCGACTCCTGCGGATTAAACTTAAACGCCACGCCGTTGACAACATCAAAAACATACGTCGCTTCCGAATTTTGCTCCGAAGCGATCAGCCTGTTCCCTTCCAGCACAAAAGTTCCGGTATACGCGCTCTGCGAATCCAGCGGACTTCCTGTTAATTCAAAGGTTCCTGCCTCCATGTCAAGCCTTATGCCGCGGTACATCGTCCGGTTCGAGTCGTTCGCGATCAGTACATAGCTTCCCGATCTTGGTTTCCCCACGAGAACAACCAGCGTAACAATCAGCAGCACGCACGCCAAAGCACCGATCACATATCGTTTCTTGAAATGTTTTTTCATTGCAAACGCCTCCTTTTGTTATTGTTTCTTCATTGATATGACTGGTTATGCCAACCGCATTGACTGACTTTCCAGCTCCTTAATTATATCAAGCGATAATTCCGTAGCTTCCGCTATATCTTCTAAAGACATCTTTCCCAATTTTAATAAATGAACTGCCGTCTTTCTTGCTTTGTTCTGTTCTGCTTCCTTTGCTGCTTCATAACGCTCACTCCTGATATAAGAGCGCATGACTTCTTCCTCGTCATATAAACTCATCATGATTGAAACAACCTCCTTTTCTCTGTCCTCCAAATATTCCCTTAATACATTTCGATCCTTGCAAATACGGATCGTTTCTGTAATGGCTTTCTTTGTCCTGCCATATTTTGTTCTCTGTTCATCATACACTTTTGAAAATATGATGTACTGATTGATGATACTGTCTGTATCACTCTCGCAAATAACTTTGACTTTTACATCAATAGCAATATCATCAGCACCGCCAAAGAAATCTTTTGACAACGAAATGGTATCCGGTATATTCTTTTGATCGCCTACATATACCACATATAATTCCGGTTTCGGCATTTTTGCTTTCTTGCTCTTGTATAGGTTTTGATTGGTGCGTTCAAAATAATCATGATATGTCTGCGCCAGATACAACAATGCCCGAATGATAATGTTTAATGTCCAAACGGATTGCGCTTCGACAAGGATAAAAACTTTTTCTCCCAGACTGAATCCTAAATCATTATAAAGATTGTCTGTCAAAACATTTCTTATCGTTATGTCTGTCAATTCGTCTTCTGTCGCCGCTGTGTCCTCTGGGTGAAGTGTCTTGTATAACTGTAACAGATATTTTTTCATCCTAAATAAATCCGAAAATACGCTATCCTTAATCGTATATTTGGCAATGTTTTCTTCTGTTCCTGCTTGTTTCATATCATCTTGCACCATATCACTCCAATCCCATGAAATCTGTGACAGAAGATGAGATATAGATTGCTCCTGTCATATTTTAATTATACCGAAAAATGTCTGTGCTTACAATAAAATTCACACGAAATTTCTTCCTCCCCCGCTTCGCCCTGTCCTGCTACACGTTATACTTGTTCCAAAGCCTCTTTCAGCCTGATATAAATACCCACGAAACATGTATATGGTTTGATTATCGTCTCAAAATGCCGTTTGTCACTAAGAGCAAATTTTTTATTTGTCGCAAGCCAATCGTCCCACGCTTCACTAAAACAATCCATTTCCCATGTTTTCACCGTTTCGATCCGGTCGCTGCCGCCGATAAGTTCCTTCCAGTGTTTTGGACTTTTAAACATATAGGCGTCCTCTCCAAGCCAATCGGAAAGAAGCTCCTCGGCACGATCCGTATATTCGTTTTTCAGACCGGGGATCCCAATCAAAATCTCTCCGTTATCTTTCATAAACGGTAAAATCTTTTCCTGAAAAAATCCCCTGCCGCCCCCGAAATAATGATAAGAATCGATACTGACCAGAGCGCGGAACTGCTTTTTTTCAAAAGAAAGATTATTCGCGTCTTCACAAACAGGCGTTATCCGCTCCCCAACGCCCCACTTGAAAAACCTTTTCCCATTTTCTTCCGCGCTTACCCATAAATCATTTGCGAAAACCCTCGCTCCGGTTTCTTTCGCAATGATAAAACTTGTCATCCCTGTCCCGCAGCCTAAGTCCAAAATCACATCCTCAGAATCCGGCTGTAAGGGAAATTTATTAAACAGCTCTGCTAATATCCTTACGCTATTGGGTCCCATCATCGTTTCCGCCGAAATATATGTCTTATAATCATCAATATCCATACGCACTGCCTCCTTTAAATACATGCTATTATTTTACCGCAAACATACCCTCAATTCCATTTATTTTTGCTTAGTCTTCTTTTTTCCGTGGTATTGGTTTGCATGTTGCCGCCCAATTCCTATTAAGCAAAAAAGACGCATGGTTTACATTTTACTGTT
>JAMPBI010000257.1 GCA_023666775.1 Alistipes sp.
TGGACGGTCTGGGAATGCCTTATGACGGAACCGAACTGAACCTTCCGTTAAAATATTCCGTGGAAGCGGCGCCGCCGGATCCCATGTCGCGGGTTATCATTAATCAGGTGCTTCCCCTCGGCGTAAAAGCGGTGGACGGACTGATCACGGTAGGAAAAGGACAGCGTATCGGTATCTTCGCGGGAAGCGGCGTAGGTAAGAGTACCCTGATGGGTATGTTTGCCAGAAATACGAAGGCGGACATTAACGTGATCGCCCTGATCGGAGAGCGGGGGCGTGAGGTGAGAGAGTTCATCGAGCGCGATCTGGGACCGGAAGGCATGAGGCGCAGCGTGGTCGTGGTGGCGACGTCGGATAAACCGGCGCTGATACGAAATAAAGCGGCGAAAACAGCCACAAGTATCGCGGAATATTTCCGCGACCAGGGCAAGGACGTACTTCTGATGATGGATTCGCTGACACGTTTTTCCATGGCGCAGCGTGAGATCGGACTGGCGTCCGGTGAACCGCCGGTTACGAGAGGATATCCGCCGAGCGTATACAGCGAAATGCCGAAGCTCTTAGAGCGGGCGGGCATGGCGGAAAAAGGCTCCATTACCGGATTGTATACGGTTCTTGTGGACGGCGATGATTTCAACGAGCCGATCACCGATACGGCGCGAAGCATTCTTGACGGTCACATCATGCTGTCAAGGAAGCTGGGACATAAAAACCACTATCCGGCGATCGACATTCTGCAGAGCATTTCCCGCTGTATGTCGCAGATCGCGACGAAGGAACATAAGGCTCTGGCAGGAAAACTGAAAAATGTTATGGCAACCTATAACGAGGCGGAAGATCTGATCAACATCGGAGCCTACAAAGCAGGTTCCAATAAGAATATCGACTATGCGGTATCGAAGATCGACGAGGTAAATCAGTTCCTTATGCAGGCGACCGACGAGAAATTTACCTTTGAGGAAGAACTGGAGTTGCTTTCAAAGATATTTGTTTAACGAGACAGGCGGGGTAAGTCATGGCAAAATTTATTTACAGGCTTCAGAATGTGCTGGACGTAAAACTGAAACTGGAAAGTCAGGCTAAGACCGCGTTTTCTCTGGCGGCGGCAAGACTGAACGAAGAGGAAGAGAAATTAAACGCTCTGTACCGGGCGCAGCTTGACGCGCAGGAAGTTTACCGGCAGCGTTCCATGGGGATCCTTGATCTTATGGAATTAAAGTCGGCGAAAGATATGGTGGAATACATCAAAGAGCAGATCGTCCAGCAGAAAAAGGCGGTGGAGCAGGCGAAGAAAATGCTTGAGGTCGCGCGCTTCCAGCTCAATGAGGCGATGAAAGACCGGAAAATCCACGAGAAGCTGAAAGAGAACGCTTTTGAAGAGTTCATACATGAGGAGAATGAAGCGGAGAAGAAGGAAATCGACCAGCTTGTCAGCTTTACTTACAATAACAACGGAAAGGCAGGTGTACAGTAGTGCCAAGGAAAGACAGAAATAATAACGCGGACGTTCTTGATGACGACGGCGAAAGAAAAGGCGGCGGTCTGATCGGCGCCGTGATCGCTATCATCATCGTGATTATATGGCTCCTTGTATTTGCCCTGCTGATCAAGATGGACGTGGGCGGATTCGGTAATAATGTTATGCGTCCGCTGATCAAAGACGTACCGGTGCTGAATAAGATCCTGCCGACGGTCAGCGACGACGACGTGGCGGCGGAGTCGGGCTACCGTTACAAGACCCTTTACGACGCGATCGAGCGCATTAAGGAGCTGGAGGCGGAGGCGGCGCTCAAAGACGAGCAGCTTGCCGCTAACGCGGAACTGATCGCCGATCTGCAAAACGAGATCGCGCGGTTAAAAGTTTTTGAAGATAACCAGCTCACCTATGAGGCTTTGAAAAAAAAGTTCGACGAAGAGGTTGTTTTTACGGATAATGCACCCGATATAGAAGAATATAAGAGTTGGTATGAAGTGATCAGTCCGGAGAACGCGGCGGACCTTTATGTAAAGGTGCTGGAGAGGCTGGAATACTCAAAGAAGGTCAAGGAATGGGCGGCGACCTATTCTAAGATGGACGCGGACGCGGCGGCGGCGATCCTGTCGGAGATGACGGGCGACCTGGATCTGGTAACCCAGATCTTGCTGAACCTGAGCGCGAACCAGAGAGCGGCGATCTTAGCGGCGATGGATCCGGTATTCGCGGCGAAGCTTACGCACGTCATGTATCCGGAATAATGGGATAATAGAGGAATTGCAAAGCAGTTTCCTATTATATAAATAAAACGGAAGAAAGGAGGAGCATATGGTAAGTTCAGGAATCAGTAACAATGTGAATCCTGTGAGACCTGTCGAAGCACCGAAAGGGAACGGCACCAAAAATCCGGAAATGGATTTCGGCGTGATCATGTCCCAGCAGTCCTTATCCGCGGGAACGGATTCGGCGAAGAACCAGTCGGTAGGGCAGAACGTCCAGGCGACCAAGACGCTGATGAATACGGCTTCCGGACAGACGGAAAACCGCGTTAAGAACGTTTCCGAAAATAAGACGGAAAGCGCCGTAAAGAGCGACAAGCAGCCGAAGGGACAGCCGGAGCAGGTATCCGAAGTATCCGATAAAGTGAAAGACGTTACCGATGATATCCGGGAGAAGATCAAAGACGAATTTGACGTTACCGACGAGGATATCGAGAAGGCGCTTGAAGCACTGGGAATGGTTATGATGGATCTGCTTGACGAAGGAAATCTTACGGATTTCGTCGTGGAACTGACGGGAATGGAGAATGCGGTTGACTTGTTGGTTTCTCCGGAAATCAGCGCGCAGCTTTCCGATCTTTCCGATTTCATCGGTGAGACGTTGGAAAATCTTTCCGAAGAGCTGGATATTCCGGCAGATGAACTGGAAAACCTTTTAAAAGACGCGGCGGTTCTTGATGATGTTTCCAAAGAAACGTCTGAAATTCCGGTAGAAGCGACCGAAGAAAAGGTTCCGGTAACGACGGAGAAGGCGGCTGTTATTTTACCGAAAGAAACGGCGCAGCGTCCTGAGGATACCGATAAAACGGTAAAGGACATCGAAACGGAAAGCGTTGTGCCGGAAGGTAAGGAAATCGTTCTCAAGGAAGAAAAAGCGCCGCAGGATAAGCAGACTTCACAAAACAGCCAGAGCGGACTGACCCGGCAGGAAAGCCCGGAGCCTCAGATCAATCCGGTCATCAATAATTTCACGGACGCGGTCAATGAAGTATTTGAAGCGCGGTTCGACGAGAGGATCAACCCGGTGCAGATCATCGAACAGATCGTTGAGGCGGCGAAGGTCACGTTAAATCAGGAAGTTACGACCATGGAGCTTATGCTGAACCCGGAGAGTCTCGGTAAGATCAACATGACGGTTTCCGTAAGGGAAGGGATTGTGACGGCGACGCTGGCGGCACAGAATGACACGGCAAGGGAAGCGATCGAGAGCCAGATCTTAGTTCTGAAAGAAAATCTGAATAATCAGGGTATCAAGGTAGAAGCGGTGGAAGTAACGGTTGAAAGCCATGCGTTTGACGCCAACGCGAACCAGAACCCGAACAACGGTTTTGACGAGCAGAGAGAGCAGGCGCAGAAGAAGAACAACAGACCGTTAAGACTGGACAGTCTGGAAGATCTGGATATGGAAGATCTCACGGAAGAAGAGCGCATTGTCATGGATATGATGGCAAGCGAGGGAAATCAGATTAATTTTACAGCATAAGGAGTGAAGAATTATGGCAATTGTACAGCAGATTGACGCGGACGGCAATCTTGTGGAAAAACCGTCCTACTA
>JAMPBI010000258.1 GCA_023666775.1 Alistipes sp.
GACCCTGCCGTCTATTTGCACCAAACCATCCGTAGGGTATATCAATCCTGCAATCGCACGCATAAGCATAGTTTTACCGCTTCCGTTCGGTCCGCTAAGCCCCCATATTTTCCCCGACGTCATTTGGATACTGATATGATCCAGCACCGTGACGCCTTTTATTTTCTTCGTATAATTTTCAAACTTTATTTCCATAAACGATCCGCCTCTTCCTGTTTTAATAAATCTTTTTTCTCAAACACCAAAATCCCTATCATAATCTCCGCAATAATTAAAATCACCATGATCAAAACTCCCCTGCCATCGCCTTGATTTCTTAAAAGCATCGTGTAATCGGCGATCAAAAAAGTGTTTCTCCAATAAACGGACGCAATAACATAAACAATCACCGCCAGATACGCCAAGACAGGTTTTAACACAATCGAAACAACGATTTGTAAAACGGATAAAAAAACGGACTCCACAATCGGAAGCAGAAGCAGCAAAACATAAAAACAATTCTGCGGCAATATCTTTTCCAGACTTCGTCCCAACGGTTCCAGAAGCGCGATATCCGATAATTGCGGGGAACTGTTTAAGATCAGCGAAAAGAAAAAAAATCCGCTCCAGACAGTCAGGTGAAAAAAAGAAACGCAGGTAAGACAGTATAAAACCTTCCCTGTAAACCAGCCCGTCCTTTTTTTCATGCGAACAAGCGCCTGAAGACCGAAGCCGTTTCGCATTTCATCATAGGCGTAACTTCCGGTCAGATACGGGGCATACAGCGTCAATAAAAGCCAGTATACCGGTATTTCAAAACGCATTCCGGTTTCCGGAAAATATTCCTCCATTCCGGCATACGCATACACAACATAATTCCAAAATCCTGCCGGGGAAGAAACTTTCCGGTCATAATCCAGACAGATCACGAAACAGACAAGAAAAATGAGAATTACCTTTAACCGGTTTCTTTTCACCGCATTTTTTATGTCATATTGCAGGAATGAAAAACTTCTGTCGGCAGTTTTACTTTTTCTCATTATAAAATTCCTTTCCGATACTGACAAGCCAGCCCACGGCAATTACCAGTATGACAATTCCGAACATCTGCCATAAACATACTCCGTTAAATTCTCCAGTCTGAAACATGACGAATACATTTACCCTTGTCAGCATAAAACCTTTTTTTCTCATTTCCGCCATAAATACCAGTACGATCAATAAAAGAACTTTTGGCTTTTCGCTTAATAACCAGCGCATAACCAGTGTGACCAGTAAAAAATATAAGAACAAAAGCAGCGCGTTTACAAATAATACCAGAAAAATACAAACAACATTCTGATTTTCCTGCAGACATATATGCGTCAAAAAAGCAAACAAACTGTCCGCCCTGTCCCATGTATAAACTTTCAGTCCCATGAGTCCGGTCGCGATAAAAAAATTCAAAAAACTCATGCCGGTTATCCCTATGCCTCCTGATAGGATCCTGCACACCTGTCTCATATACAATTTCCATTTTGCCGTATAACGGATAACAAACTGTTCCGACATAAAACAATTAATGAACTCTTCATAAAAAAATAAAACGCACAACCATACCGTCATGCTGACGTATACATTGTGGGTAATACTTTCCGCAAGCAGATCCGCCGTACAAAGCGATAATTCTAATATCCTTAAATTATTGATTTCATAGTATACATAAGCAACCGTTCCCAATAAACTGATAAACTCCGCAAGAAACAATTTTTTAGCACGGTGGTCATATCGTTTCACTTTTCACTCCTTTTACGATTGCCAGCAGACTGACTGCCACCAAAATTACCATATATATCAAAATGGCGTCAAAACGTATAAAGGAACCGGTTTGCGCCGGGTTTAAAAAAAGAATGGGAACAAACCGGTAAACTCTTGGGTTATTGAACACGGCATAGGAAAACAGACAGTAAATAAAGGGAAAACTCAAGATCGTAAACACATTGTCTGAAATAATTCCCAACGATAACGAAAAACATGCTATTAATCCCGAAAAGACAAAAATCAACAGCAGATATTGAACGACATACTGATAAGGACGCGTATAAAACAATTCCGCCCACATTGATGAACCGTTTAACGGATATGTACCTGTGGAAGCCTCCGGCAGCAGCGACGGCAGCGTTGCGGACGTAAGTAAAAGATTAACCGCCAGCGGCAGTACGATGACCGCCCCCGACGCCAGAAACGTCACAATATACTTCGCAAGATAATAGTTTTTCTTTTCATTTCTCACAAAATAATTCTTAATAATCCCCGATCTTCTATCTGTATACAGGCTTGCTGAAAAAGGCAGCGTACACAATATGGGCAGTATCATAAAAAACGTATAACTCCAAAAACTAAATCCTTCCCCGCCTATCCATTTTTCAAACACCCCATTTGGCATGAGCGTGCCATAGGTCCGATTTTTGGCAAGGATCGTATCCTGAAATCTTAATACATATAATCCTACATCATGATACTGCCAAAAAGAAATTATCATTCCTATTATTAACGTAATCCAGAATGACGGACTGCGGAGCAGCCGATTCCATTCGATTTTTAACATGCACTTCACTGTTCTCTCTCCTTATCCAGCATAATAACCGGCGCATTTCCGCTCTGCACCCATTGTAAATTCCCGCGAAAATTTGCCAGCAGTCCGACCTGCCTTCCCTCCATAAATTTTTCCAGGAAGGGAAAATATAATCTCTGACTGACCGTCTGACTTCCCTCTAAGACACAGTGAAACATATCATTTCCCATAGAATAGGGATCGGACATATACTCTAAATCTCCTCCTCTTATCATTTGTCCCTCATCATCAAACAACTCCAGCGAAAAACAATTCCACAAAAACAGCACGGTCTTCTCATTTGGATTATACGCTTCCATATCTACCACTAGACACTTTATCTCCGGAGCCGAACCGTCTTCATCGGCATAATAGCGGTTAAAATAACTTTCACGCTGTATACGCTGCTCATCTGGTATCTCCTGCGGCATTCCGTCAGTAAAATAATAATCCTTGATTGTAAAAATCAGCGTATCCATCGTTACATCATTCGTATCGTACAGATTAGGGATATCGCCGATTTCTATCTCCCACCCTGCCAATTCCCTTTCACCCTCTGTGGTTTCCTCTCCGTCAGACGACGTAATTTCCCCTTGTTCCGATATATGGTTCATATCATTGATATTCAGGGAAACCGAATGATCTTTCTTTAAAAACACAGAACGAAACGCCGGCAGATTATCATTTATATAATAACTGACCAGCCCTATTGCTAACACCAGCAATAGGATTGTCGTGATGATTTTCTTATTTCTTCCGCTCATAAAAATTCCTATACTCTCTTGTTACAGGGATATCCCATAATGCTTTTATAGGATATCCCTGCTTCAAATTCAACTTTATTTTATATAATCTGTAGGAGGAAGGACGCCAGCCTGTGGTACACTGTCCGGACTCCAATAACCGGACACAGCCCCAGGACTGCCAAAAGCAGACACTGCTGCATCCGAAAATCCTCTCTCATTCACATCATTATACATAAACCGTGCACAGTCAAGATAATTAAACCGATAATATCGTCCCATACTACAATCCTCAGCTTCTGAATCAAAACCTGCATAACCTCCAACAACATGCGCAGTATAAGATGTATTCATATATACGCTCTTCATATATACACTGCTGGAATTATCTTTTTTTTCCATCGATGTCATTGTTCCCGGAATATCACTGGTAAACTCCAACCAAAAGGTCCGATCCTTGCTATCTGCTCTAATAGGCTGTAGCTTTACCG
>JAMPBI010000259.1 GCA_023666775.1 Alistipes sp.
ATCATTCCCGATCTGGTTAAAATAGCCCTGGCAATTCTGCTCACAAAGAGGGTAGGGAGGGTACTGTAAAATGGAAACGATCGTACTGCGCCCTCACCACGGGCTCTGCGTCCGCTTCTTTGAAGGAAAAGGTTACAGCGAAGAGTTTGTAAGGCATATGACGCGGATCATAAGTTGTCTGGAAGGAGAAACGCAGGTCTGCGTTACGGACGGGTGCGATCGGATCTGTGAAAAGTGTCCTAATTTCGACGGGGAAAAATGTGACAGCGAAGACCGCGTGAGGTCATTTGACAGGAAAGTCATGGAGTTTGCCGGGATTTCGGACAAACAACGCCTTACATACAAAGAATTGCAGCAGAAAATAGAAGATGGCATATTTACTCCCAACCGTTTCGAGCAGGTCTGCGGTGATTGTGCATGGGGAGAAATATGCCATAAAAACAGCATTAAAGCATGATATTAAGAATCATATCCACGCGGGCGCGGTCTTTTTCCGGCATGGACGACTTAGCCTGTTCCACGAGATACAGCGTTTCCTCTCGGGTAAACGTTAATCCCATCTGTTTTGATTTTTTTGAGACGGCGAGAATGAGCGGCAGGATTTCTTCGGGAGTTCTGCCTTTTGCCATTGCCATAAATTCATCGATCAGCTTCATTTTCTTTTCGTCAATATTCATTGTCTGTCTCCTTGCATGATTGGTTATAAATAAATATTAAATCATAATTTAATAAAAATGCAGATAAATTAATTCTCGATTTAATCTAGTACATTAAATTTTGATTTAATAAATATTCCGCTATATTAATTCTTCATTTAATCTATCTAAAAACGAGTTGTAGAGCGCTTCCTGCTCATCAGACATCATGGAGGTCATCAGGTCGATGGGGCTGCCGGAAGAGGAGGGATTTGTATTGTTTATTTCCTCGGAAGTCTTATTCATTGTTTGGAACATATTCATAATGTCCTGGAAATTTCCCATTCCGCCGCCGTCGCTTTGCTCCGGATCGAACATATTCATTACCTTCATTAATTCCGAAATGTTCATGAATTGCAGAATACTGTCGATCATTTTCTGATTTTCCGGGGTGCAGTAGCGCTTGATATGGTCGAATAAATCTTTGTTAAAACTAAATTTAATGTTGTTTTGCTGCTGGATATAGCGTAGTTTTTCAAAATAGCGTACCGTCATGATCAATTCCTGGATACGGACGAACATGGCGAGCATTTGCTGTTCCGGGGGAGAAAAAAAGGGGATCAGCGCCTTTATCATCTGGGTGGAACCGTTTGTGGTTTTCAGGTCAAATTCCGTGATCAGTAATTGGTTTTGACCGTTTTCATATCCGGGCATTATGTATTCTCCATGCAGATCTTTAACACATTTATATGAAATGTTCCGGACAATTATGTGTGGAAAACAAAACGGTGGAATTACAGAAGGCTGCCACGAAGCAGACAAGTCATCGTGGCAGCCCCAAAGCTCTGCCGGCAAGTCAGGATACCCTGCTATCTTTTTAATTGATAGGAAATTACGTTGTAATTTCGCTATCTCATAGGTAATTGCTAGCAGCAGCTATTGCCGCATCCGCTGCCGTTGCCGCCGCACGCCCAGCTTAAGATGAGGAGCCAGATGATCAGATTGCAGCAGCTTCCGCCGTTGTCATTGCCGCATCCGCACCCGCTGCCGCCGAACAGACTCGTGCCGTTGCCGCCGCAGAATACCAGGAGTAAGATGATCCAGATGCAGCTATTGTTTCCGCCGAAGTTTAAGAGACTAGAACCGCAGCCGTTGTTGCAGCCATTATCGCATCCGCATCCGCAGGATGTTGCTGATAAGTCGCTCATAGAGTAACCTCCAAATGTTTTTTACATTAAATAGTATTCATATAGGGTTGTATAAGTTACATAGTATTTAAAAATAATTTTTGAATGTGCCAAAATTTTCTTTAACAGGATAATGGATAATGATATAATTATTTTATCAATCTGTTTTGCGGGAGGAAAATAATATGGTCACCATAGTAATCCCATCATTAAATCCGGACGAAAAGCTGATGATGGTGGTAAAATCCTTGGTGGATAAGGGGTTTGAGGATATCGTTCTCGTCAACGACGGGAGTGATGAGGAGCATACGGAGCCTTTTCGGCAGGCGTCCGGGTACAAAGAATGTACGGTTTTGACCCACGAGGTCAACAAAGGGAAGGGAAGGGCGCTGAAAACGGCGTTTGAGTATTGTCTTCGGGAACGTAAGGATACGGAAGGGGTGATTACGGTAGACGGAGACAACCAGCACCGGGCGGAAGACATTTACGCCTGCATGGAGGCGATGAGAGAGCAAAAGGACGCGGTGATACTCGGCGTGCGTGATTTTTCGGGAAAGGACGTGCCCTTTAAGAGCCGTTTCGGAAACCGGCTGACCGGCGCTGTATTCCGTTTCGCGTGCGGAATGAAGATCTCCGATACCCAGACGGGGCTGCGGGCGATACCGGCAAAGTACCTTGAGGAAATGTGCCGGGTGGAAGGCGAGCGGTTCGAGTATGAGACGAACATGCTGTTAAATTTAAAAAAACTGTCCATTCCTTACAGGGAGGTTTCCATACAGACCGTGTATATCGACGAGAACGCGACGACGCATTTTCATCCGATCCGGGACTCGTTCCAGATTTACAAGATCATTCTGAAATTTGTGTTCGGCTCGCTGTCCTCGAGTCTTTTGGATCTGGGGCTGTTCGCGGTTTTAAAGATCGCGACCACGGGGCTGGGGGATAAGATGAGTATTCTTGTGTCCACGGTGCTTGCCCGGATCTGTTCTTCCTTTTATAATTATAATTTCAACAGGAAGGCGGTCTTTGACTCGAAGGACGGCATGAAAGATACGCTGGTCCGTTATTACATTTTGTGCGTTATCCAGATGTTTGTGTCCTACGGTCTGGTTTATGCGGTCAATCATTTCTTTTCGCTGGGAAATGTGCTGACCGTCATCAGTAAAGCGGTGATCGACACCCTTTTATTTTTGGTTAGTTTTCAGATCCAGCGGATATGGGTATTTCAAAATAAGCGGTAAGGGGTTTATAGATGATGAAGAAGATAGGAAAATGGCTGGGAAGAATAGCAATAACGCTGCTGGTCACGGTGGCGATACTGGCTGCGGGCATTTACGCGCTGATGTGCGTGCTGGTCTACGGACCGTCTAAGAAAGCGGGAGAGCTTTTTGTCATGTCCGTGAGGGAGACAAGCGCGATCGGTTTTCTTGCCGATTGGTTTTATACGCCGGAGGAAATTGCCTTGATCACGGAAAATAATTCCGTAAAAGAGGCGACGACGGTTACGGACACCACCATGGTCAACGCAGGGGTTGCCGTAAAAGAGCAGGAGGAAATGCCGGATATCGAGGTCATTGATATAAGCGGCGCGACCTACACGGGAAAACTGATGATCATACGCGACCCGTCCCGCGTATTTGTGGGAACGGTTCCCCAGTTTGGAGATGGGGACGGAATGCGGGTGGACGCCATGTGCAAACGTTATGACGCCGTGGCGGGCATTAATGGCGGCGAGTTCGTTGACGGCGACGTGACAAGCACGGCAAAGCCGGTGGGACTGGTGGTTTCCCAGGGACAGATGGTTTACGGCGATGTGTCGGACCGGTATCATGTGACGGGATTTACTAAAGACCATGTGCTGATAGTGGGAAATATGACAGGGCAGGAGGCTCTTGACCTGGGGATCCGCGACGCGGTCAATATCAACAGCAGTATCGGTCCTTTTCTTATAATAAACGGAGAATTGCAGGACGTGG
>JAMPBI010000025.1 GCA_023666775.1 Alistipes sp.
TAAGACATCGCCCTTTCACGGCGGTAACACGGGTTCGATTCCCGTCGGAGTCATTTTAATGAATAATTTGATTTTTTAATAACTATACTATATAATAAAAGTAATAAGGCGACATAGCCAAGTGGTAAGGCCCCGGTCTGCAACACCGTCATCACCAGTTCGAATCTGGTTGTCGCCTCTTAAATTCCTCTAAATTAAATATTTAGGGGAATTTTATTTTTGTCTGATAGGAAATTACTTCGTAATTTCTCTATCTTATTTTCAGATAAAATAAATTTAGCGAATACCATGGAGAGATTTTATGAAAGTATTTTTATGTGGTGGTGGCGCCGGTCGTCAAACTTTTGAGGCAAATAAAAGATTAAATGAAGTCATTGATCATTCAAAGCCTTGTTTGTATATACCGCTGGCAATGGAACAGGAAAAGTATGCAGATTGCTATGAATGGATAAAAGAAGAATTGAAAAACGTTGCTGTTCCTTATATCGAAATGGTGAAAAGCGCAGACGAATTGGCAGCTAAGAACATGAATGATTTTGGCGTACTATTTATTGGCGGCGGTAATACATTTAAATTATTAAACGATTTAAAGATAAGCGGAGCATTTGAAAAAATAAAGGAATATTTGAATAGTGAAGGAGTTATTTTTGGTGGGAGTGCCGGTGCAATAATCTATGTACGGTAATTAAGCGGAATAGTTGAATTTGATGTATAAAGTGGAAAATGTCAACAATAAGGTGGACAAAAGAATAGATTTGTTGTAAAATACAAAAATAACACAAAGGCAATGAAGAGAAGAGTAAATAGTTAGATATGTTACAGAGAGTCTGGTCAGGTGAGAACAGACACAGAAGGAACTATTGAAAATGGTCTCGGAGCCGCGTACCGAAGCTGTTTAGCCAAGGCTACGACGGGTGCACCCGTTACAGTGATAGACTATCGACGAATCATTTTTCTGTTTTGTCCGTAGTTGATGAGGTCTGTATCGTGAGGTACAGATAAATTTAGGGTGGTAACACGAAGCGGAAGCTCTCGTCCCTGAAAAGAAATTTTCAGAGAGGAGGGCTTATTTTATTGAATAGGATTTTTACCACTAAAAATTAGAAATGAGGTATGTTAAATGAAAAAGATTTTAATTGGAGGAGCGTGGCCGTATGCAAACGGTTCATTGCATATCGGACATATCGCCGGTCTGTTGCCCGGCGACGTATTGGCAAGATATCATAGGGCTCTTGGAGACGATGTATATTTTGTGTCGGGGAGCGATTGTCATGGTACTCCGGTTGCGTTCAGGGCAAAGCAGGAAAACAGAACCCCGCAGGAAATCAGTGATTTCTACCATGAAGAGTTTGTGCAATGTTTTAAGAAATTAGGTTTCAGTTATGATGTGTATAGCAAAACATCGTCCGATAAGCATAAACGTTTTGTACAGGAATTTCATAAAAAACTTTATAAAAGTAAATATGTCTATGAAAAAGAAACCCCGCAGGTATACTGTGAAAAGTGCGATACTTTTCTGGCTGACCGGTTTGTACTGGGGAAATGTCCTGAATGCGGAAAGGATACACGGGGCGATCAATGTGATTTTTGCGGCATGGTACTGGAACCGGAAAATCTTACGGAACCAATCTGCGCGGTTTGCAGACAACCGATAGGTTTCAGAAAGTCGAAGCATTTGTATGTTGCCATTACGAAACTGCAAAAGGAGTTGGAAGAACTGGTCAATAGCCACCCGGAATGGAGAAAAAACGCGATAGCGTTTACGAACAGATATATAGAAGAGGGGTTAAGGGACCGCGCGTTGACAAGAGATCTGGAATGGGGAATAAAAGTTCCCAAGGACGGATACGAAAACAAGACGATCTATATATGGGCGGAAAATGTACTGGGATATTTATCGGCAAGTAAGATCGCGGCAGAAGAAAGAGGGACGGATTTTGAGGAGCTTTGGGGAAAACACGCCATACATTATTATGTGCATGGAAAGGACAATATTCCGTTTCATACGGTCATACTGCCGTCTCTGTTACTGGCAAATGATAAAAAGTGGCATTTACCCGACCGGATAATATCGAGTGAATATTTGACGCTTGAGGGAAGGAAAATTTCCACAAGCCAAAACTATGCTATTTGGGTCAAGAATTTGCTGGATAATTATGAAGCAGACTCCATTCGTTATTTTTTCTGGCGAACGGACCGGAGAAAAAGGACGCGGATTTTTCGTGGAGAGAATATGTGAACAGTCATAACGGAGAACTGTTGGGCGCATACGGAAATTTTGTCAATCGTTCTCTGGCGTTTATCACAAAATATTATGACGGCGTTGTTCCGCACGGAAAAAATGATCCTGTTCTCGACAAACAGTTAGAGGAATTATTTGTGACGGTTGGCGGACAGATAGAAGGCGGTTTATTTAAAGAGGCGCTTGATACGATATTTGAGTTTATCCGAAAAGCAAATAAATTTTTTGATAGGGAACAGCCGTGGATCACCAGAACCGCGAACGCCGATTTATGCGCGAATACATTGTACCAATGCGTACAGATCATCGCGAATCTGGCAGTACTGCTTTATCCGTTTTTGCCGTTTAGTTCCGCGAAAGCATGCGGTTGGCTGGATATAAATAACAACTGGGAAAAACATGTCGTTTCTGCGGGTTTCCGTCTGCCAAAGATAGAAGTTTTATTTCAAAGGATCGATAAAAAAGTTATTGAAACAGAAACGCAAAAATTGAATGGGAATTAAGCAATATTTACTTTTACAAAAACGGCCGGGAGGCAATTATGCCCTCCGGTCGTTTTCTTTTTTATTTTGTCTTATTATCAGATATTATGTCAGATTAAGAACATTTTATGCCTTGAAATAAATTCCCCATAAAAAAGATTATAAAATGATTTTACAAGTTAACTTGCAAAAATAATGAAAAGGAGTGAAAGGCATGATAATCAGAGGAAAGAATTTTACAAATGGGCAGGTTGCCGAGATGGAAAGGATTATTGACGGCGGTGATACCGGCAGATATAAGAACCATATATCCTATTCAGAATTTGTCGGAAAATGCGCGCAAAAGGGTATGGAGTCCAAGGCGGAGGAATTATGGAAGTGGCTGCTGGACGGATACCGTATTCAGAAAGAAAAGCATAAAGCAGCGTCATCAAAGATCAAAAGATACTTTAAAGAAAATCGGGGGGCAGTCGAGCTGCCGGAGGGTTATTATAGTGACTTTTTAAATAAGATCACGGATAACGAATTTTTCAAGCGGATCGTAGAGAACACGGCAGATAACCTGAGGGTGCCGGCAGGAAAGTCTCTGGCATTATGGACAGGCGGAATGCAGGTATGCAGGCAGTTAAGAAAACCGGAACTTAGGGACAAGCTGTGTGTTTTGGAGAGTACGGATTTTGGAGAAATCTTAAATACGGTTCCCGTGACCGGAACATGGGTCCGGGAAGAAGGTTTATGGAATCTGGTTTCAAAGAAGTTTGTAGAACAGTATGAGGGCGAATGGGTGCACATTTATTTCAGAAATGTCAATGAGGTCAGCATATTATTCACGCAGGAGCTGGAGGAACTGAAGAAAAAGAATGTGAAAGTGGTGTGGCATCCGCTTGTCACCGCGCCGAACGGTGAATTAATGGAGGTGCTTGATGTTTCGCCTTCAATTTCCTGCGCGGCGGTAGACAGAATAAATCTGCGTTTTGTAGGAAGCACACAGGATATCAGCTTTAGGAACGCCATGATGAATGCTTTCGAGGCATGGGAAAATAAGATAAAGGTCAGCTCGCCGATCGCAAACAGCCGTTCCTTGAGAGGGTATTATATGCGTGATTATGCCTTCTTCAAACCGCCATATGCCGTTGATCCGGATTTTGAAAGGGAGTCGGGACTCAGGAATTTCTATGTTGCGATGAGTGCATTCAGATAATTTGTTGTGGTTACAACGGATAATCTGAGGGGGGAATGCAATGGTAGAAATAATGATTGTCACAAAGGATTCGGAATTAAGAAAACGTTTATCGGAAAATATGGACAACATCATAGAGCAGCGGAAGCTGAAAAATTTATCGCTTGTTCTGGAACACCCGGAGACGATAAAGGCGGCAAGCAGGTCAAGACAGAAAGGCAAGATTTATCTTATGATGGTTGACATTCGGAACGGAGTGTACCGGGAAATCTTAAAACATGATTTTGAAAATTGTTTTCTTATTATAATGGACGATTTTTATGAAAATATGGTGGAACTGGTTAATTCCGGGGTAAGTGTCACAGGCTGCCTTTTGTGTAAAAATGTTATGGATATGGGAAAGCTGACGGATTGTCTGCAAGTATTTCATAGCCGCTTCCCCGTTTCAATGAATGGGATCCTGATATATTGCGAAGAGGAGGATTTACACCTATTAGTTCATCTGGAAGACATTCTTTATATTGAGACGATCAAGGGAACCCATTACGGACTTGTTGTATGCCAAAACGGCAGTTGGAAAATACGGGTTAATTTAAGACAGGTGATGAAGTACCTGCCGGGATATTTTTTAAGAGTCCGTTCGTCAACGATCGTCAACATGTTTGAAGTGAAGAAGATCGATTTTGACGCATGCGTTTTGTTTCTGAGTAACGGCGATGTCTGTTCGTTCACGATGAAAAGCAAGGGGGAGCTGAAAAAACGTTTTTTAACGGAAAATATTTGTTAGTTTCAATTCAAAAAGGAGAAGAAAACATATGGTTCTTTTAAGTGAGTTTATCGGCGAGCTGGTAGCGGATATTTCCGACGCACGAAAGATTGCGGACGCAAATTCCATTATGCTGAGTCAGACATATCATGCCGATCCGTTTTTAAAAGGAATGCCGGTTCCGCATTATACGGTTGAGGAAGCCGAGGTCAGTTTTCCGCTGACCGTTTTGGGAATAAATACAGGCGGCGATTCGGAACAGGTGTTGACGGACATGGTATTAAATTCCATAAAAATAAAACTTCCGCAGCTTTTGCTTGACGGGTTTAAGAATTATTATCTGGAAAACACCCGGGAGAGGAAGCGTCAGGAAGAGGAAGACCGGCAGGCGGCAGCGGTTCTCCGTCCGGTGGCGGGAGATACGGAGGAAGGGCTTAACGAAGATACTATCAGCATAACGAAAGCGCTGATGAGGCAGTACGCGCAGGCGGCGGCAAAAATCCCTACAGGTATGCAGGAGTCCATGAAAAAGTTTTTGGAGAAGTCCAATTTTGACATGATAAAACTTCTGGATATCCGCGATGAATTTATGAGACAGCTGAAACCGGCGATCCGAACGGAGGTATCGCTTTTACCGGCGAAAAATCAGCCCGTAACGACAGATGAGGAGCTGGATAGTCTGGTAGAAGATATAGGGCAGACCATGTTTTTTGAATTTAAGCAGTACGAAGAGGAGCGTGGTATTCTGGTAGATCCGGGAACCGGTAAAATGAATGAGTACGGTAAAGGTTCCAATTTAATGAATATTAAAATTAAAGTGAAAGAGCAGGATCTGGATATTGTTGTATCGGAAGGCGCGAAGGAAACACAGAGATTTTTGTCATTAAATTAAAGGAGAGCAGATATGGTACTGATACCGGTTATGGAGGAATTTGACGCGATCTTGAGTAAAAACAGCGAGCTGGTAAACGCGATGGAAAAAGGTCAGTATAATTTTCGGGAATTATGCGTGCTGTTTGCGAAGCAGTTAGAGGAAAAGGCGCAGAAATATTCGCTGCCGTTTTTACCACAGTTGACGGTATTGCGTGGGAAAATGGTGCTGGGAATGGCGCGTTCGGAATTTCCTAAGAACAGCGGAAGAAAAGAAATGAAAAATCTGGAGTATAAGTTTTACCTTACACAGATCAACGAGGCCGTGAACTGCGTGGAACAGTATTTTGAGTCTTACCGGAAAGCCTTTGCCGAATGTGAGCAGTTATGCTGTCAGGTCATTACCAATTCGATTTACAAAGGCGCGTTGAAAACTTTAAACGAGTATTATATTAAAAATTTAAAAGACGGAATGATGTCTTTTGTCATGGGTGATCAGGAACTTGCGCCCGTATTGATCCACATTGCGGGGTTGATCGGCAAGGTTAATCTGGAGATCATTTTTGACAGAACGCTCTCGCTTGCGGGAGTTTACGGAAAAATAAATTAAACAGGCAGAACGAAAACTGCCGGATAGGAGGAATATTATGTATAATCCGGGAAATGAATTATCATCAATTGATTTTGGAGCCATTATAGGTGGTTCGTTAAATGCGGTTGTAAACGCGCAGAGCCAGTCCGCGCATACAACGGTAGATTTTGTAAAGAGCGTGGGTTTTAAACCGGGAGCGGTTGACCCGAATACCGGGAAGGAAGTCGGCGTCGGCGATCCAATCTGTGTTTCCTTTTCTTATGATAAGGAAGTGTCGCCGGGGTTCATAGAGACGTCGAGGAAGGTGACGATTGAGGGAGAGGAAGGAAAGGAGGAATTTGACGATTATTCCAAGTTCCCGATAAGATTTTTTATCGGCGATAATGAGGTAATAGATATTGCTTATGAAGTATCCGATAAAGAAAATAAAAAGGGAAAACTTAGCAATTTGTCCTTTAAAAAAATTCCTACCGATGATTTTATCGTTCAGGGCGCGAAAATTAAGGCGGTACAAACGGTTGAAAACCCAGAAAACGGCGGGGGGAAGCCGGGAACGAAGGAGGAGGAATGGACCATAAAGGTTGAGGAAACCCGAAACGCGGTTCCCGCCATTTTCCAGAAGATGAATATTGAAGTGCCGATCCTTACGATGATGCCGATTCCGTTTATCAAGATTGAGCATGCGGATATTGACTTTAATGTAAAAATTAATTCCGTGTCTTCAACAAGCTCAAATCAGAAATCGAATACAAACGTATCAAACAAAACGGACGCGAGCATAAAGGGCGGATTTTTTAACAAATACAGTGCCAGCACCAGTCTGAGTGCTTCCTTCTCCAACCAGAAGAGCAGCAGCAACAGTGAGAAGGTACAGAAGGATTATTCTTTAAATATCAGTATCCATGCGGTGCAGGACGATATGCCGGCGGGAATGTCAAGGATTTTGGATATTCTGGAAGAATCGATTGTAACCAAAACGGTTTCCGAACCGCGCGAGAAGCAGTCGTAACGGGAGGAAGAGATTATGGCAGTACATGAATATAGTGTAAAAGCAGACGGGAATAAATTTCTTTCGGAACATTTTCAGGTAAAGGAATTTCGGAGTTATGATGATGTAAAAAATTATCTTTATGGGGACGAGGTAAAGATTGACGACTGGCTTATCCGGAAATTAGAGCAGTTGTTTACCCTGCTTCACTGCTCCACGATACATATCAACAGCGGTTACCGGACGCTGGAGCATGAAAAGAGCCTTGGCGGAAGCGGAAAAGGTCAGCATGTCCTTGGCAAGGCGGCGGATATCGTATGTAAGGGAGAAAACGGGAATGTGATACCGGCTCAGATTGTCTGCTGCGCCGCGCAGAAACTCGGGTTTCCGGGAATTGCGAATATCTCGAAAAGATATCAGGCAGTGCATGTGGACGTGAGGGATTCGGGAACGTACATGGGCGACGAGACGAGAGGGTATAGCAGCGTCTGCAAGTCTTTCTTTGATTATTTCGGGATCACAAGAGCGGAATTTGAAAAGTATACAAAGAAATAATTAAAAAACTGCTGTGGCAGAGGAATAAAACCTCTGTACACGGCAGTTTTCTTTATCTTAGTTAAAATACACAAACTCGCTGCTTGGAAGCGGAGCCGGCTCAATTTCCGAAGCGTACAGAACCGGTCCTTCACCTTTGTAAAATTTGCAATATTCGTGAACGACTTTCGCGGTCAGTTTAATACATTCGTTTTTCTTCAGCCGGCGTATTTTTTCGTCGGTAATGAGAAGGCTTTTGCAGTACGGACCGATAAAACGCACATCGTCGGCGCAGCAGGTCATCGCGTATCTTCCCGGAATAAATGTTCCTTCGGGAAGTTTTATATTTTTGTAAACAAGAGCCTTTGTAACAATGGTTTTTCCGTTATATTTTTCCGGTTCGTCCATGGCGTCAACAAACCAGACGCCAAAATCCTCGTCTTCCAGTTCGATAACGTCGGCATTGATATCATACGGAAGCGTATCGTTTTTATCCGGTTCGGAACCGTCGGCGTTTTCAAAGTAAACCTGCGCAGCCGGGTTGACGGCTTTTACGTTTCGCCGGTAAGAACCGATTTTTGTATTTTCATCGCACCGGTTAAAAATAACCATATCGGAATTGGTAAACTGTTCCATAATGACGGAACGCATATTATTAAGGTATAGATCAAAAGTAGGCGCGACAACCAGAGTTATCATCTGCACGATCTGCCAGTTTTTCGGATAATTCAGATTGAGGACTTTTTCCAGCCGCCACATACCGTTCCACTCGATGATGACTTTTTGAGGACGGTGTTTTAAAGCCAGGGATTTAACAAGTTCTTCCGTAAAATCTTCTTCATCTTCCACATACTCGACGGTAGTGTTAAACGCGGCAAGTCGTTTGCCGTCATACTCCTCTTCGCCCTCTTCACAGGCAATGATCAAAATACGGTCGCCCTCGGTAAAATTTTTTTCAGCGACGGTATCGTTTATAAAGGTTGTTTTACCGCTTTCCAGGAAACCGGAAAATAAAAAAACAGGAATTTCCATTTTTCATTATCCTCTCAATTGAAATAAAACTTCCAATTCTTCTTCTTTGAGATTGGAACCGATCACACATAACTTGCCGGTATAGTCCGGCTGTCCTTCGCGTACTTCGTATTCGCCCGGAACAAGGTCAAAGTGCAGAAATGTTCCTTCTGCGCTTGGAACAATACCTTTTGCGCGGAGGATCTGACCGTATTCTTCCGAATTGGCAAGTTTTTCGAGAATGGTATTTAAATCGTCTTTTGAGTATTTATGAGGAGTTTCCTTTCCCCAGCTTGTAAATATTTCGTCGGCGTGATGGTGGTGATGACCATGTTCATGGTGATGTTCGCACCCGCATTCGCCTTCATGGTGATGGTGTTCATCTTCATCATGGTGATGATGATGTTCGTGTTCATGCTCATCTTCATCGTGGTGGTGATGATGTTCGTGTTCATGCTCATCATCATGGTGGTGATGATGTTCGTGTTCATGCTCATCATCATGGTGGTGATGATGATGTTCGTGTTCATCTTCATCATGATGGTGATGATGTCCACATTCCGGACAAGCTTCCTCTTCATGCATTAATTCTTCCGCAAGGGAATTTCTGCTGTTCATTGCTTGAAGAATGATATTTCCGCTTAAAACGTCCCAAGGCGTGGTGATGATAGCCGCCTTTTCGTTCTTGGTACGCAGAAGGGCAACGGCTTCCTCCAATTTCGGCTCGGATACGGATTGGGTACGGCTCAGGACGATCGTGTCCGCGTATTCGATCTGATTGTTGAAAAATTCGCCGAAATTTTTCATATACATTTTGCATTTGTTGGCGTCGGCAACGGTAATGGAACTGTCAAGCTCCACCGGCTGCTTTTTGGCAATATCGACAACCGCTTTCATGACGTCGGAAAGTTTTCCTACGCCGGACGGCTCAATGATGATCCTGTCCGGTGTGAACTTCGTGATAACGTCTGCCAGCGCGGTTCCGAAATCACCTACGAGAGAACAGCAGATACAGCCGGAGTTCATCTCGGTGATCTCAATGCCGGCGTCTTTAAGAAATCCGCCGTCAATACCGATTTCGCCAAATTCATTTTCAATCAGGACAACTTTTTCGCCCTGAAAACTTTCGGAAATCAGTTTTTTAATGAGTGTTGTCTTTCCTGCTCCGAGGAAACCGGAAATAACATTTATCTTAGTCATAATCATACCTCCATAAAACTATTCTAACGAATACAGTATAATCAAAATCTTTCTTATTTACAAGTGTTTTGTGTAATGTTAAAATGTATTAAAATATATTTAAATGTAAATATATAACAATGAAATAGGGAAATTAAATAAGTTTTAGGGAAGGAAAGAATAATGAAACAGACAACATTGGTGATCATGGCGGCGGGAATAGGAAGTCGTTTTGGAGGGGGAATTAAGCAGTTGGAGCCGGTAGGACCAAACGGAGAGATTATTATGGATTATTCCATCTATGACGCGATGGAGGCAGGATTTAATAAAGTTGTATTTGTTATCCGTAAGGATCTTGAGGAGGTGTTCCGCGAGGTTATCGGCAATCGTATCGAAAAGGTGGTTCCTGTGGAATATGCCTTTCAGGAAATCGACGATCTTCCTTCGGGGTTTTCGGTGCCGGAAAGCAGGACAAAGCCTTGGGGAACGGGACAGGCAATCCTTGCCTGCAAAGAGATCATTCATGAACCGTTCGCGGTGATCAACGCGGACGATTATTATGGAAAGGATTCCTTTAAGACGCTCCATGATTATTTGACCGAGGATAATCATTTTGACGGAAAATACAATATTTCCATGGTTGGATTTATTTTGAAAAATACGCTGAGTGATAACGGAGCGGTGACAAGAGGGATTTGCGAGACGGACGCGGGCGGAAATCTTATAGCGGTCAATGAGACGTCGGGTATTGTGAAGACGGAAACGGGGGCGGCATATGATAAAGACGGACGGCTGGTCGAGGTTGACGTTGAAAGCAGGGTTTCCATGAATATGTGGGGATTTGAGCCGGAATTTTTTAACGAGCTGGAAACGGGTTTTCGGAAATTTCTTGCGGATCTTAAAGAAGGCGGTAAGCAGGAATATCTTCTCCCTACGATCGTTGACGGTCTGGTAAAGGGAAACCGTGCCAACGTAAAAGTGTTGGAATCCAAAGATAAGTGGGTAGGCGTAACGTATAAAGAGGATAAACCGGTGGTTGTCGCTTCGATTAAGGAATTGATATCTTCCGGCAAGTATCCGGACAAGTTGTACGAAAAAGTTTTGGAAATGGAGTGAAGAACCGTGGAAGAGAAATTAAAACAGTTTGCGGAGATTGTAAATAATTCGGATAATATCGTGTTTTTTGGCGGGGCGGGAGTGTCTACCGAAAGCGGGATACCGGATTTCCGGAGCGTGGACGGACTATATAACCAGCAGTATAAATATCCTCCGGAAACCATTTTAAGTCACAGTTTTTTTATGCAGAATCCGAAAGAATTTTACCGTTTTTACCGTAACAAGATGATCTACAGCGAGGCAAAGCCGTCAACGACGCATTTGGCGCTGGCGCAATTGGAGCGGAAAGGTAAATTAAAAGCCGTTATTACGCAAAATATTGACGGACTGCACCAAATGGCGGGAAGCCAAAATGTAATCGAACTTCACGGAACGGTGTTAAAAAATCATTGTATGAGTTGTAACCGCTTCTATGAACTGGAGGCGGTCATGAACGGCGAAGATATTCCCCGGTGCAGCCAGTGCGGCGGAACGATCAAACCGGACGTTGTGCTTTATGAGGAAGGGCTTGACGACCGCGATTTAAGACGCGCTGTGGAATATATCGGTCAGGCGGGGGTACTGATCGTAGGCGGAACGTCGCTGGGCGTTTATCCGGCGGCAGGGTTGATCAATTATTACCGGGGAAATAAACTGGTCCTGATCAATAAGTCGGAAACGGCATTTGACAGGAAAGCAAATCTTCTGATAAACGATTCTCTCGGAAAGGTATTTCAGACGGTAATGGATCAGGTGGAGCAATGACATTTGAATTTGAAGTAGGAGATGTGGTGCGTTTGAAAAAACAGCACCCTTGCGGAAGCAGTCAATGGGAAATCCTCCGCGTAGGAGCGGATTTCCGGCTGAAATGCATGGGGTGCGGACACCAGATCATGGTAACGCGGAAACTGGTTGAGAAAAATGCCCGAAATTTAATAAAGAAAAATACTTGATTTTTTTGACAGCATATGGTAATATATATCTCCGTGATATATTGAAATCCTTGCTCCTGTATAAGCGGGACAACCGTTCCGTTACTGTGATCAGGGGCCAGAGACCAGAAGGAGGTGCGAGACAACATGAACAAGTATGAATTAGCAGTTGTTGTTAGTGCAAAAGTTGAAGACGATGTTAGAGTGGCTGCAATCGAGCAGGTAAAAGAATACATTACCCGTTTCGGCGGTAACATCACTAACGTAGACGAATGGGGTAAGAAGAAGTTGGCTTACGAAATTCAGAAAATGAAAGAAGGCTTCTACTACTTTATCAAGTTTGAATCTGATGCAAATTGTCCTAACGAGCTTGAAAAGAATATTCGTATTATGGAAAATGTGATCAGATACTTAATTGTTAGAGAAGAAGAGTAATCATACATTTTACGAAACTTTGCTTTACAAGAACTCTTGATGAAATAGGTTTTTAGAACCTGTTTAGAAAGAAAAGAGGTAGAGATATGAACAAAGTTATTTTAATGGGAAGATTGACCAGAGATCCGGAAATTCGCTATTCACAGGGCGAACGGTCAATGGCGATCGCTCGGTTTACACTGGCTGTGGACAGAAGACGCCGCAACAGTGATAATAACAGCGAGCAGACGGCAGATTTTATTACCTGTGTCGCATTTGACAGACAGGCGGAATTTGCTGAGAAATATTTACACCAGGGGATCAAGATGTTGGTAACGGGCAGGATCCAGACGGGAAGCTATACCAACAAGGAAGGTCAGAAGGTGTATACAACAGAAGTTATGGTAGACGAAATGGAATTTGCAGAAAGCAAGGCTTCCGCGGAAAGCAGCGGGTATACGGCACCGAGCAGACCGGCGCCAAGCGCTGCCGCAGGCGACGGATTTATGAATATCCCAGACGG
>JAMPBI010000260.1 GCA_023666775.1 Alistipes sp.
TAATCATGTCCGTCCGATTTCGCGCCTTCGATCGCCGTAAACAGACAATCCTTCGTGATCTTTCTGGAGTCCATGATAACATCACGGATCTCTATATCTAAAGTCCCGCGCACAATCTGATATTCAAGATTTTCAAGTAATGTTTCCAGTTTCATAAACACCCTCCAAAATGTCTTGCTGCTTCTTCTCTAATCACTATACCGGACATTACTGATCATTATGTCGTCTTCCGGTATCTGCATATTTTCCGTCTCCGATTTTTCCGTCTGCACCTCCGCTTTCTGTATGTAAGACATACGCACGAGCTGATCCTCCGGCGGACCATACGCGCAGGCATTCATATTTACTGCCGCCGAAAAAATGGCAGCCGATACCAACATTTTTTTGTTTATTCTTTTCATGTTTCTTCTCCTTTCCGTTCCTTAAAATAAAGTTCCCTTAAAACATACCTTCTGTTTCTTTTCCTTAAAATCCCAGCTATGAAAGGAACCGCCGCCGCAAAATTCCTGTTCCGGGCATTTTTGGCATGTTTCGTTGTCTTCACAGCGATTTCTGCGATATTCTCCAAAACCATGTTCCCAGATTTCCTTGAAATCGTCTTTCAATATATTTCCGTAAATCAGCTCCGGCTTTCTCTCAATATCAAGGCATGCTCCGATATCGCCGTTTGCCATAATCCCTGCCGTATAAATACCCGCATTGCAAAGAAAATACCAATCCCTTAGCTCCCGCTCGTATTCCGGTCCCAGATAATGACTGCACCCATACAAAACCGGTATTCCCTGTTTCCTTTTTTCCTGAATGAAGTGAAAAAGATGGATATAGTCCTGCTTATGTAAAAAAAGCTCCGGGAAATCCTGCGCCCTGCCGATCGGTTCCAGATTCATGATCCGCCATGAAGCAATATCCATACCGTCCAGCACCTGAAATAATTGTTCCAGTTCGCCGATATTGTTTTGATGAACCACCGTTGTAACCTGGATATGCTGAAATCCTCCCTGCGCAATCAACGCATTCAGACCGCGCATTGCGGCGTCATATCCTCCCGGCGTTCTTCGGAATGTGTCGTGTGTTTTCCGTAAGCCGTCAATACTGACCGATATGGTCTGCATACCGCATTTTTTCAGCCGCTCCGCCACCGCCTCGTCAATCAGAACTCCATTACTGGTCATTCCCCAGTGAAATCCCAGCCGGTCGGCATAACTCATTATTTCAAAGAAATCGCGCCGCAGAAGCGGTTCTCCCCCTGTTACGCAAAGCATTATCTCTTCCGTTCCAAAGTCCTTCTTTACCTGTTCCAGAAAATTTTGATACTGCTCCAAGGTCAGCTCGCCGCTTTCGACTTCTCCACATCGGCTTCCGCAATGAATACAGTTTTCATTACACCGAAGCGTCAGTTCCAAAAAGAGATTACGCAGCCGCGGACTTTTCCAGAGTGTTCTTTTATATGCCGCAAGTTCCTTCATCTGCTCTTTTTTTATTTCCGTTACTTCCTGTTTCATTTGTCTTCTCTACTTTCCGTCCTTTAAAAACTCTTCAAACTCCTCCATGGTCATAAGGATCTTTCTCGGCTTCGTCCCTTCTTCCGGTCCTACAACGCCCGCGTCGCAAAGCTGATCCATGATCCTTGCCGCCCGGTTAAATCCTACTTTATAAAACCTCTGGATCAATCCGATGGAAGCTCTTTCCTTCTCGATCACAAAACGCCCCGCTTCCTCAAAATACTGGTCGCGGTCATTTCCGCCGCCCGCCGCGCCGTCCATTGTTATACTGCTGTTGACCGCGCTTACGATTTCTTCATTATATGCCGCCGGCTCCACATTTGATACAAGAAACTCCACCACATTGGACACGTCTTTGTCGGAAACAAACGCTCCCTGCGCTCTTGCCGGCTTCTGGTAGCCCGACGGATAAAACAGCATATCGCCTTTTCCAAGGAGCTTTTCCGCTCCCACCATGTCGAGGATCGTTCGGGAATCCACGCCGGAAGATACGGAAAACGCAATCCTCGACGGAACGTTTGCCTTGATCAAACCGGTAATGACATTGACGGACGGTCTTTGGGTCGCGATGATCAGATGGATACCACATGCCCTCGCAAGCTGCGCCAGACGGCAGATCGCGTCCTCGACCTCGCCCGGAGCCACCATCATCAGGTCGGCAAGCTCGTCGATGATAATGACGATCTGCGGAAGTTTTTCCGGTTTTTCTCCGTCTTCGATATCCCCGAGTGCTTCTACTTTTTCGTTATAGCCCTTGAGATCACGGACATTGACCTTGGCAAATTTTTTATAACGTTCGTCCATCTCGGCAACCGCCCAGTTTAATGCCTGGGAAGCCTTCTTCGGATCCGTCACCACCGGAATGAGCAGATGAGGAATACCGTTATACATGCTCAATTCCACGACCTTCGGGTCAACCATGATCAGTTTTACCTCGTCGGGTCTTGCTTTATACAAAATGCTCATAATGATCGTATTGATACAGACGGATTTACCGGAACCGGTCGCGCCCGCGATAAGCAGGTGGGGCATTTTGGCGATGTCCGCGACGATCACCTTTCCCGCGATATCCTTTCCTGCCGCGAAAGCGATCTTGGACGGGTGGTTCTTAAATTCTTCCGACTCGAGGAGTTCGCGAAGTCCCACGCCGGTCGCCTCTTTGTTTGGCACTTCGATACCTACCGCCGCCTTGCCCGGAATAGGCGCCTCGATACGGATATCCGCGGCGGCAAGGTTCAGTTTGATATCGTCCGCAAGAGACACGATCTTGCTGACTTTGGTCCCTCTTTCCGGCAGCAGTTCATAGCGCGTTACGGACGGTCCGCAGCTTACGTCCGCCACCGTCACATTGACGCCGAAGCTCTGCAGGGTCTGCTGAAGGATCTGCGCCGTTTCTTTATTTTCACTATCCATATTTCCGTTTTTCTTTGCCGTTATTTTGGTCAAAAGGTCGGTAGACGGATACCGGTAAGTATCTGCCCGGGAATTATCGGACTTAACCGCCGGATCGCTTTGCGGGACTGCCGGACTGTCCTCCGGTTCCGTTTTATGTATCTCCTGCGCGGCGTCCGCCGACGGCTTCTTCGGTACCGGCTTTAATACGTCCGTCTCGTCCGCGGAAGGTTCTTTAACCACAGCCTGCTCCGCCGTTTCCTGCTCCTGTTCCTGTTCAACAATACGCTGGATAAACGGCGTTATACGCTCATTCTTATCGTTCTTTGCTTTTACGGTATCATCGGAACCAGCCGCTTTTTCCGTCTCTTTCTTTTCCCCGTCAAGAGGTTTGATCTCGAATATATCCTCCGAATACCGGTCTTTTTGCTGTGATACTTTTTCGTTGATTTCCCGCACGTCGTTATGCTTTAAACCGTCTTTCGGGATATTTATGTCCATCGTAACGCCCGACGCCTTCTTCTCCATGCGCTTCGTCTGCTTTTCCTCGGCGTCCATACGATAATTTTCAAGATTTTCTTTCGTCTTGTTATATACCTTGGTTCCCTGGTTCCTTACTCCGTTGATAAAAGAGCGCTCCGTCAAGATCACCAGTCCCACGATGATCAGAATACAGATGATCACCAGCGCGCCGAAACCGAAAGGATCAAGCAGCTTCGCGATGGCGGCGCCTACCGCGCCTCCGCCGGTATGGCGTTCCACACTGTCCTTATATAATTTTATCAGCGGTTCCGTAAGTTCGCCGGTCCTTCCGTCCATCATCTGAAACAAGGCGCAGGCGGAAAGATAGGTCAGGGCAAGTCCCGCCGTCTTAATCTTGGAAGCACCGCTGAAGCGGTTC
>JAMPBI010000261.1 GCA_023666775.1 Alistipes sp.
CCTCAAATATATTTTAATATATTATACCATATCCCAAACCTTTTATCTACAAAAGAAAAACCCAAGTAAATAAATACCTGGGTCTAATAATCCGCACTATTTAAAAACCTGCCGTAGCAGCCTCAAGAGCCTTCAAATAATCTAACACGCCCGTTTCCAGAGAACTTGCGATCTGCTCATCATCTTTTTCGCTAAGTGCCGCGCCCAGATTGGTTACCGCGTCATTAACACGTTCCTTGTCGATCAGAACCTCATGCTCGTTAATGACGTCAAGCGTCCTGTTTGTCACCTCAATAAGCCAGTTAAGCCCATTCACAATCTCTTTAAGATACTCGTCCGTATCAGGAAGCCTGCCGCCTCTAAGTTCCGTCACCACATTTTTGATCCCGTTAATGATCTTCGCACTGTACTCATGTGCAACCTGAAGCGCCTCTACCTGCTGCTGTCTGTAATCGTCCATTTTATTTTCATCTCCCTTACCGATTATGGTGAATTTCCTATATTCTCCCGCTTCTCAAAACGAAAAGCAGAAGACACTTTATACTATATAGATATATCGACACATTTCCCACAAAACATAATACCAAAAAATATAACTATATTGAAATTATTATGCTATAATAACTATGATAACAAAATCCCAAGGAGAATAGTGATATATGGCAAAAGCATCTGTGATCGTTCCGGTTTATAACGCTGAAAAAACTCTCGTTTCAAGTCTTGGCAACCTTGTCAATCAGACTCTTGACGATATGGAGGTCATTCTTGTAAACGATTGTTCCAAAGACAATTCCCTCAGAATCCTGACGGATTGTGAAGCGCAGTTCCCGGACAAGGTTATTCTTGTTAATTCCGACGTCAATCACGGCGCCGGCGGTGCAAGAAACATTGGGCTTTCTTATGCCTCCGGGGAATATATCGGCTTTATGGACAGTGATGATATCGTTACGACAGACATGTTCGAAAAACTGTATAACAAAGCTCAAGAGGGCGGTTATGACATTGTCGATTGCGGATATTACAACGAAGAACAAGACAACGCCATCGTTCACACCTCTGACGAACTGACAGGCGGATTAAACGATCATAAACGCAGCGAATTGATTGCCAGCGGCGGCTATTTCTGGTCAAAGATTTTTAAGAAATCTTTTCTTGATTCCGTAAATTTACAGTTTCGGGAACACTGTATTCTGGAAGACTGTGAGACCCTTATGCTGCTTTTCGCGACCGCGCGCAATATCGGAAATGTGAAAGAAATCCTATATTGTTACAAAAACAATTCCGGTTCCATCTCTAAATGCGTCGATACCGGTTCCTATTTTAACAATACCTCTGAGGCAATAAAGGCGATATACAACACGCTCAGCCCTCTTCCCAACTACGCCGGGATCCAGTATGCCGTTGAGTACTCCATTTATAATTTGTGCGTCTTGTCCGCAAACGCGCTCCTTGGCAACAGCGCAAATGTTCCTTCCTTTATCAAAAAACAGCAGCTTAGCGAAATTAATTCCTATGTGCGGAATATGATAAAACTTCCGGTTAAAAACAACAAATACATTCATAATAAAATCAGTAAAAATGATATCGCCCTTATGAATGAGCTGCCGCGGATCCTGTCCGGCTTATAAGTTCTTTAACCTTTCAAGACCTTTTACTGCCGGTTCATAATTTTTACATTTTTTATAATATTCTCCGGCTTTTTTGTTTCTCCCAAGGCATTCGCAGATAACGCCGGCGTTATACAGCGCCTTAAAGCTGTTGCACCCCTCGATTTTACATGTCTTGTATGTCGCTGCTTTCTCAAATTCCCTGATTGCCTCATCATACATTTCATTATTCATGTACGCAAGACCCGTTAAAAAAACATAATCCGCCGATAGGGCAAATTCACGGTATATTTCCTTTAAAAAGAGCATTTCCTTGTGACGTCCCTGATTTAAAAGGGTATATCCGTAGGTTTCCACCATGTCCTGAACATATTCCAGCCTTGGTTCCAGGTCAAAAGAAAGTCCTTCCTCAAAATATTTTGCCGCGGCGTCGTACTCTTTTTGCATATAATAACTTTTTCCGAGCTGATATAAAACATACGGATCGCTTCCGTATTCTTCCAGATCCAGCAGGAGGAGTTTTATATTTCTCGCCGCTTTTATTCTTTTATCTTCCTCTGTTCCGCCGTAACCGCTGTGTCCTATAATGACCGGAACATCTTCATACTGTAATCTGCCTTCCTCTTTGCAGGAAACCTGTTCATGGATCCTGCCCTTATATTCATAATATCTTCTGTCAAATATTCTGCTGATTCTCTCATGACCTTTTTCATCGCTCTGTGCCGTGGCAATATCATTGACTCTTTCCACTCTTCCCACCGCTTTGGGGTTGTTTTTTATCCACTCTTCAACCGCCTTAACGTCGCACGTTTCGATCCATTCGTCACTGTCAAGTACAAAGATGATATCGTTTGACGCCAGACTTATGGAATAATTTCTTGCCTTTGAAAAATCGTCACACCATTGAAACTTTCCGGTTTTATCCGCGTACTGTTCAATGATCCGATCCGTATCGTCCGTTGAACCGGTATCCGCCACAACGATTTCAAATCCATAGCCTTTGATCGATTCCATACATTTTTTAAGTTTTAAAGACTCATTTTTCGTAATAATACATACCGAAATACCCAAAATCCGACCTCCGTTATATTTTTAACTCCATGAACCATTGAAGAAGCTGCCTGTCTTCCTCTGTCATTTTGGACATTACAAACTTATTATTCTGCCAGTCTTCCATAACTCCGTCGGCAAACTGCCGAACCGTTTTCAGATTTTCTATCAGTTTAAAGTCTCCGTTTTCCTGATTTAACAGACAGATCCCAATCGCGCAGGCAATACAGGTAAGTTTTACATACTGCATTCCCGTTCGGATATGCTCTGTCTCAAATTTCTGCACCGCTAAAAGACTTCCCATCATATCGTCAAATTTCTTCTGCTCATTGCGTTTCTTCGATACGGATTGTCCGTTGTTTTTGTATATATATAAGATTTCCTTAACATTTCCAACTCTTTGGGCAAGAAGCGCGGCGTGTATCAGAAAATCCAGATCTTCATATATAACGCCTTCCCTGATTTTCATATCCTCCCGCTTTAAAATCCGGGATTGAAATATCTTGGTTACGGCATAACCGACTCCGGTTATTATTTCATTTTTCTTGTCCCAATCCAGTTCGCCAACAACTTCGTCCGTACACGATAGTACCTTTGTGTCGGATAATTCCTCATAATATCCGCAATCGACAATATCACATTGGTCTGCCTCGGCTCTTGAAAAAAGTTTCTCGTACATCGTGACGTCAATAACATCGTCGCAATCCATAAATCCGATATATTGACCTGAGGCAGCCGCAATTCCCAGATTTCTTGCCCCGCCCGGTCCTCTGTTGACCTCCGAATGAATAACCCGGATCTTGTCCGGATATTTTTTTGCCCATTTATCAAGCAGTTCCCCGCTCTCGTCCGTAGACTTATCATCAACGGCAATCACTTCTATTTCCTTTAATGTCTGCCCTGTGAGACATTCCATACACCGGTCAATATAGGATTTCGCGTTATATACCGGAACGATGACCGACACCTTTTTCAACAAATTCACCTCCAAAAGAAGAAAGCGCAGCAATCATGAAAACTGCTGCGCTAAATCTTATCTTATTCGCTGCTATATTACTGTAAAAGTGAAAGTACGCCCTGTGTTGACTGGTTAGCCTGTGCAAGCATTGACTGTCCTGCCTGTGCAAGAA
>JAMPBI010000262.1 GCA_023666775.1 Alistipes sp.
TGGCAAGCAGGGTAATGATAATCTGATTTCGTTTAAACAATCGTTTCATACTGCCTCCTAATTCATTGATAAAACTTTGATTTTATTATAGTCAACTCCCGTAAGCACTTTCACCGCCTGTAAAATGTCGCCCATGATATTTTTATCCCCATCATAAACAACCAGCACGCCGCAGATTTTCGGCTTTCTTTCCATAACAACGTAAGGGGCTTCCCCCTGATACAGATATTCTTCGGATATGCTTTGATTTTCCTCGCTTCTGCTGCCTCCTTCTGCGTCCTGCTGTACCACCTTCTGCATCTCGGTATCCTTACTGCTGACCAATACCCTCTCCCCCGTATCTTCGTAGGTTATGCACACCGAAACGCGCCGCACGCCCTCGATCTTCGCCAGTATGTTCTCTATGGAAACGGTAAGCTGCGTATCCGTATCATATACCGGCGTATCCGGCGGATTTTCGCTTACCTTCTCTTTTTCCGTCCCATTTTCCGTGGTTGCGGAAAGCACCAGCAGGATCCCCGCGAAAAAGATCAATGCCAGCTTTCCAATCCCTAACTCTTTTATTTTCTCAAAATATTCTTTAACCATACGACACCTTATTTAATAATATTTATATTATCCGTTTCCACATTATAGAATTGGGAAATTGTTTTTTTTATCGCAATTTCACCAAGACTCTCCGCGCCGTCCTGCTTTTCCGTAACGATCTCGCGGATCTTCAGGGATTCGTCCCTGTATTTTTTCGATACCTTCAGCGAAACGTCCGTCACCTGTAAAAAATCTTCGCTTTCCACATCGGTATTGAGGGAAACGAAAACCTCCTCCACCGCCAGGTCGTTCTGCTTCGCGATATCGGCGATATGCTGCTCGATCTGCTCTTTGTACCCGCCTGTTATGGCGTCAACCCGCATTTTATCGTACTCGTTAAAATACATATCCATGTCTTTCAGTTCGTTTCTCAGATAATATTTTTCCAGCTCGTCGTTTATCGGAAGTTTTCCCGTGAACAATTCGTATAAGGGGCTGATCAGCAGCAGGATCAACACCATTCCCGTAAACAGGTTGAAATATTTTTTATACTCCTCCTTGGGCGAAAGTTCCAGTATCACAAACGATACAAGACAGAACACCACGACTTTTTTCACGACCGCCAGCACCATTTCCATACTCACACCCCCGTTGCCATACAGATCATGCCGATAATGATCATAAGAACCATACTGCTTGTACTGATCAGGTATTGTAAGATCCCGATCCCGTCGCAGACGGCGTTCATTCCGGCAGTCACATTTTTGTCCGCCACCGGTTCCGTCACCGCCGCGACGAGCCGTACCATGACGTTCATCACCAGAAGCCGGATAAACGGTACGGCGATCAAAAGTACTACCGTCACAAGCCCTGCGGCGCCGATCGTGTTTTTGATGAGATTTCCCGTCCCCGCCACGGTCTCCGCAATGCCCTCCACTCCGTTTCCCACGCCGGGTATCATCGCGATGGCTTTTCGCAAAAACGTATTCTTCACATTGTCCGCCAGCGGTACGGTCAGACTCTTTATGGCGGTCATTCCCACAAGGATCCCGATCATTCCTCTGTTGACAAATAAAATCCCTTTTTTCAGAAGACGGCACAGACTGTTAAATTTCCTCTCGTCCATTCCGTTGTTGATCAGCGCCAGGACCACATAGTAATTGGTCAGCGGCAAAAGCAGCCGGACGACCACGGTATGGATCAGGCTGACGCACAGGCCCGTCCACTGGTACATCACCATTCCGGTAAGGTTTCCTCCCGTAAACGTTACCGCGCAGAAAAATGTGGGCACCAGCGCGTAGAGAAATTCCATCACGGTGCCGCAGGTATCCTTTGCTATGGAAAATCCCCCCTGAAAGGTGATAAACAGCAGAAGCATTACCGTAATATACGTTACAAAAGCTCCCGTTTTCATCACCGTACCTTCTTTCAGGATATCCGTGACATTTTTAAAGACGGCGCCGCAGAGGATCACGCCCAGTATCAGGGAAAGCGTTTTTAAAATGCCTCTCGCCTCCGCAATAAATTTGGCAAACAGCACGCCCACGATCCCCTTTTCATAATCGTCGTCCGCCCGGTAGAGGCTTTCGACGATATCCGTATAATCGACCGCAAAATCATTTTCGTCGATATACCCGTCCAGCCCCTCCAGATCGTACTCGTCCAGAGACGCGCCGTAAACATTCCCGGCAGGAACGATTGTTCCAAGAAAAAGGAACAGTAGCGCCATTCCTATTTTTTTTACGGTTTTCATGCTCCTACCCCAGATAAATGTGGATCGTCTTTATCAGCGAAAACAAAATGGAGGATCCCAGCGTCATAATGGTTATTTTGCCGAAAATGACGATCTGGGAAGCGATCGCGTTGTACCCCGCGTCCTTGCAGACTCCCGCGGAGAGTTCGCAGATATAACTGATCCCCAGCATTTTGATCAAAACGCCCAGAAAATCCATATGCTCCTCAAAGAACATTCCCGTTTCCTCTATGACGTCCATAAGCCCCGACAGCTTTTCCACAATATAATAAAAAATCAATATGGTCACAAATAAACCGATCAACATTCCGTATTCGTTTTTTACCGACTTGAAGTAATTGGCAAATATCACGCCGGTAATGCCGATCAGCGCAATCCTTACTACGATCATAGCCACCTACAGCGAAAATAATTTTTTTATGGTTTCAAACAGTTCATATATGTACGGCACGATCCAGAACAGCACCAGTATCAGACCCGCGAGGCTGGTGAGGAACGCGTGTTCCTCCCTTCCGCTGTGTTTTAATATCTGGCTGATCACCGAAACAAGTATACCGACTGCGGCAATTCTGAAAATTAAACTAACGTCCATTGTTTTCTCCGTTATATCATGCATTCTTAAATCACAATAATGATCACAAACAATCCAAATAATAATCCCAGGGTCCGGTACAGTTTCGATTTCTCACGATACTCCGCCTCCAGCTCCGTCCTGTGGGCGGATAACTCCCGGATCGTACCCTGAAATACCGCCGACAGCCTGCCGCCGTCCCGGTTGACTATTTTATCCGCCAGCGTTTCGATGACCGCGATATCCCCGTCTTTTAAGCCGCTGTTTTTAAATACGGCGAGACTTTCCCGGTAAGCCTCGCGAAATCCGTATTCGCCCGTATTTTTTATTTTTCCGTAAAGAGCCTGAAGCCACGCTTTGCAGTAAGAGCTTGTCTTTGCCGCGGTATTTTCAATGATACGAGGCAGGATCTCCATAGCGTACTCCGCCTCGGCGCTCATTTCCTCCAGCGCGTACTGGATCTCCCGTAACAGATCGATCCGCGCTTTCATCTGAAGCGATAATTGCAGCCCCATCATCGCCGCCGAAATCCCGATCATCAAAACCCCCACAAGTTTAACCATTGTCCACACCTACCTGCCGTTTTTGTTCGTCGTAAACCCTTCGTATAAATTCTCCCGTCTCCAGCCGTTTACAGAGGATAAACCGCTTAAACAGGTCTTTTATCCCCTTTTTTTCTTCCAGTTCCTCAAGGCTTGCCCCGTGAACGGTAGCAAGGATTTTACAGCCGCAAAGCGATACATATTTCAGGGCTTTCGCGTCCTCCTCCCCTCCGATCTCGTCCACGGCGATGATATCCGGTCTCATGGAGCGGACCAGCATGAGCATTCCGTCTTTTTTCTGACAGCAGTCCAGCACGTCGGTACGGATCCCCACGTCATTCTGGG
>JAMPBI010000263.1 GCA_023666775.1 Alistipes sp.
GGGAAATGAAGCGTCGGATATTTAACTTCCGTTTCTCCTGTCTGATTTTTCACGATCTGCACCATATTATATTCCACGGAAGAAGGCGGATCATAATGATGGTCAACAGAAAAATACAACAGATCCTTACTGTCGTCCTCCCACGAAATAACCGCAAAGAAATAATGTATTCCGTAATCTTTCGGAGCAGGTATCACATATTTTCCGTCTTTTGCAAAAGCGTATTCCTCAAACTCCGTACTCCCCTCCCACGCGTGGTAAAGTTTGATCTCCCGCGGTTCATCGGCATAAAATAACGCGACGTCCTCGCTATAACCGTTTCGGAAATAAAATCCGCTCATCTGCCCCAATTCCGCAAGGATCCGCTCGTCGTCCCTGTCGCTTACGGCGCAATACCCGTATTCACACCCGATTGAACCGGAACCCATGGTTCTTACATAAACCGGATATGGGGGATAACTCCGGCTGTTTTCGGTTGTTTCTTCCGTTTCCGGGTTATCCTGCGAAACTTCAAAATCCCCGGACGGATTTCCCATATAACTGACGCACAAAACCACAACAACGACAATACCGATTACGAGCGCCCACATTGTGGGTTTCCTGTAACTTAATATATTCCGGATCCGCGATTTCGTGTCGCCTCCGCCAAAGAAAAGCGGCGTGCCCGCAAATATTTTTCTGCCCGCGGCAAGAGAAAGCAGCGTCTCCGAATAACCGGTCCGCGCGCCTTCCCCCAGATCTTTCATAACGCTCTCGTCGCAGGACATTTCCATATCCTTCATACAGAGAAAATAAGACAGCCAGACGAGAGGATTAAACCAGTGGAACATCAGAACCAGCCAGAAAAACAACTTCACCAGATAGTCCCGCCGTCTTATATGCGTCTTCTCGTGGGCGACCACAAACCCGATCTCCTCTTTGGAAAGACCGGACCACAAATAAATCCGCGGCCGGAAAATCCCCATCACAAACGACGACCGGACATGATCCGTTATCCGGACGTTTTCATCATATTTTACCGCTCCCACCAGCTTTCTCTTCAGCCCGATAAAGGAAAGAATACTGTAACCGGCAATTGCGGCGATACCGAAAAGCCATACATATGCCATAACGGAAATCACCGTTTTGGCGGATACCCCTTCGGACCGTCCGCCCGGTTCCGACAGTCCTTCACCAAGGTCCGGCACCCCTATGTCGCCGCCATCGAATATCCCGTCCGCTCCGCTTGGTTCCCCCAGATACAAAATATCTTCCGAAATATAGATGACCTCGCCGTTTTCAACGGTTTTCGGAACAGTCAGTTCCAACAAAGAAAACGGAACCGTAAAGGAAAACGGGCAAACAAGACGGAACACGACAATCCCCCATAGCAGGTAAGAAAAGATCTTCGGAAGCCTTCTCAGGAAAAACCGCGCCGCCAGCACAAATAAAATGACAACCGAAGCCGTGATACTCATATTTAAAACTTTAAGAAACAGGAAATTTATCATATATTTTTCCTCCTGCTCTGCTCGATCAGCGCCATAAGCTCGTCAATATCTTTGTCCGACAGTTTGTTCCTCATCGTAAACGCCGCCAAAAAACGCGGAAGCGAACCGGAAAACTTTTCCTCCACAAACTTCTCGCTCTGTAGCGCGTCAAATTCTTCCCGCGACATCATCGAAACCACCATTCCGTTCTCATTACAAAAAATCCCTCTCTGGCACAGCCTGCGGAGCATTGTGTACGTCGTTGATTTCTTCCACTCAAATTCTCCTTCGCACAGACGGACAAGCTCACCGGACGAAACCGGCTCATACTCCCATATCAACTGCGCAAAACGCATTTCCATAATTCCAAGCTTACATTCCTCCATGGCGCCCTCCCGACAAACATATATCAATATCCGTTGGTTTATTGTTATTAAACCTTTGTTTTAGTTTAATACTATTAAACCAATTTGTCAATACACCAAATTCTTATCAAATAAAAAAGCAGCGAACCATTTTGTAAAAACCTAGTTCACTGCTTTACTGTTTTTATTATTAAGCTGCATTAGTCATACCAGTACCGGCTCTCTCTTTTTAATAACCGCTTCTACTTCCTCAACCGTCTTTTTTACAATCTCCGCTATCTGAGCAGATGTATATCCCTTCTCGTGCATAGTCATAATCACTTCTGCTATGGCATTATTTGTTGCATTTTCCCTAATCCCCTGCGATAAATTACACATGGCTTCCACATCCTCTCTTATTCTATCGTCTACCGAAATATTATACTCTTTTTCCATTATCCCTAATTTCTCATTAACAGACAGTTCCATTGACAAAAGCGCACTCAACAGACGATGCAGCTCATATTTATCATCATGCTCCGGAAGTTCATTTGCTATACCGATCAGGACGATATTTAACAGATCAATCCCGCCTTTCCACGGATAAGAACCTAACAGCTTATCGTCTGTCAAATGCACATAATCCATACTGTTTTCGTCCATATTCATACAAACCCAGATTGAAAAAACACGTTTTATATCGTTATAATTCGTCTTAACAAAATCTCTTTCCTTCTGTGAGGAAACAAGACGGCTTACATAGAAAACTGCCCTGTTTAGGATATTATAGCTTGTCGGTTCGTCCTTTTGTGCTTCCAAATTGACAATAACCTGTGAGATACCGTCTTTCATACGCACATAAAAAATAATGTCAAACCGGATCAGTCCTTCATTGATTTCCACGTTTTCCGTGTTCAGTCCGACAATCCTCTGACCGTTTTCTTCCTTTTCCGCATTGGTCAGTCCCGGTTCTACCGGAACCACGCTGATAAAAGGTTCTCCCTCAATATAGAATACCACATCTTTCGGCTTCATACCTTTAAACTCATCAACGGTTTTTACCAGAATATGCGCCAGAATGATTTTATTTCCCAACAGGCGCTTTGCCTTATCATCATATCGTGTATCAACAGCCGCTGCGCTTACTACGTTTTTTATTTCTGTGTTCAAAGTCATAAACCTCCTTTTAGCCATTCCCAAAAGGTATATGACCTCAATGCCATTATATCCCGAAACCCCTGCTAAATCAACCGAAACTTTTAGAAAACAGTTGATACTCTTTCCTCCACCGTCTAAAATAGTATCATAACATCGAAAGGAGATATATCATGCAGAAAAAGATTTTATTGATCGATGACGATACCGACCTGTGCCGGCTCTTGAGTAATAATCTGAAAGCAGAGGGCTACTTTGTTCTTACATACCGCGACGGAATAACCGGTCTCAAAGAATTTCAGAATACGGAATTTCATCTTGTTATTCTGGATATCATGCTTCCGCAAAAAAGCGGATATGAAATGTTGCAGGACATAAGGAGCAGAAGCAATGTACCGGTACTGATGCTGACGGCAAAAGACAGCGAAGGCGACAAAGTTTCCTGTCTGCGTATGGGCGCCGACGACTATTTAACCAAACCCTTCGGCAACAGTGAATTTCTTGCCCGTGTTTCCGCGCTGCTCCGCAGATATACGGAATTAAACCGGGAATTTACCGAAAAACGTATTACGGCAGGAAATTTATCCATTGATATATCCGGTCATGAAGTGCGCAAAAACGCAGAATTAATAACCCTTACCGCGAAAGAATTTGATTTGCTTCTTTTCTTTGCCACACATAAAGGACAGGTCTTCACGAAAAAACAGATTTACCGCGCCGTCTGGCATGAAGAATACGCTTACGACGACAACGCAATTATGG
>JAMPBI010000264.1 GCA_023666775.1 Alistipes sp.
TGTAAAAGCCGATACCGATAGCAATACCACAACGGACGCAGGCGAAGATGACTCTTCGGAAGCCGATTCCGCAAAATCACCAAAAACAGGTGAAACAAACGCTTTCTATGTAGAATTTCTTGCTGCCGCAAGTCTTTGCGGCGCCGCAGTCTGCTTTAAGCGTTCCAGGATCTAACGCGTTTATTTAGCACAACAGGGTATGTGGCAGAGAAGGGCAGTCCGTCATGGACCGCCCTTTCTTTGACCTATTTCCGGTTAATAAAGACACAGATAAAAAATACCAGCATATCCGCCACGACGATCGTCGATCCGACCGGCGTCGCGGCAAGAATGGAAATCAGGATCCCCGCAACCGAACAGACCACGGAAATCACTGCCGAACAGACCACCACGGCACGGAAATTGCGGAACACACGCATGGCGGAAAGCGCGGGAAAGATCACCAGCGCCGAGATCAGAAGCGAGCCCACCAGATTCATGGCAAGCACAATGATCACGGCAATGGCGGTCGCGATGATAAAATTATATAATCCCGCGCGGATCCCCGTCGCCCTGGCAAAATTTTCATCAAACGTTACCGCGAAGATCTTATTATAAAAAAACAGATAAATCGCCAGTACCGCCACCGACAGCACGATACAGACCCATACGTCCGTCCTGGACAGGGTCAGTATGGACGTGGAGCCAAACAGCGTACTGCACACGTCGCCCGAAATGTTGGCGGAGGTGGAAAACACATTCATCAGCAGATAGCCGACGGCAAGAGAACCCACCGAGATCATGGCGATCGCCGCGTCGCCGTTTATCGCCGTTTTCTGTCCCACATATAACATAAGGATCGCCGCCGCTACCGTGATCGGCAGCACGACCATCATATTGTTGGTCAGTCCCAGAACCGCTGCCACCGCCATAGCGCCAAACGCCACATGGGACAGCCCGTCCCCGATATAAGAATACCGCTTTAACACAAGCGTCACGCCGAGAAGCGCCGAGCATAACGCGATCAGCGTTCCCACGATCAGCGCGTAACGCACGAAAGGATAAGAAAAATAAAATCGCAGTGTCTCAAACATAAGATATCTTATTCTCCTCCTTCCCGATAAAGGCACGGTAAACCGCGCTCTGTAAATATTCCTCCGTCGTTCCGTAAAAGAGCGGGTGTCCCTCCGCGTCCGGCTGCGACAGCGCATGATCGTTTCCCATCAGATGCAGGATATGAGCCGCGTAAGCGACCGCCGCCGCGATATCATGGGATATCATAATGATCGTAATCCCTTCCTGATTGAGGCTTTGGATCAATTCATACATTTCCGCGGTCACGATCGGGTCAAGCCCCGCAACCGGCTCGTCCAATAAAAGAACCTTTCTTGCCGCGCAGAGCGCCCTTGCCAGCAGAACCCTCTGCTGCTGACCTCCCGAGAGGTCGCGGTAACAGGAATTTCTCAGCTCCCATATTCCCATTCGTTCCATATTTTCCTGACAGATCTTCTTCTCCTGCGCGTTATAAAAAGGCCGGAACCCGCAGCGGTTCAGACAGCCGGATAACACCACCTCGCGGACGGAGGCAGGAAAATCCTTCTGCACGCTGCTCTGCTGGGGCAGATAACCGATCTCGTACTCTTTCAGTCCGCCGCCCCGGACGATTTCCCCCCGCAAAGGTTTCCTCAGGTTCAGAAGCGCTTTCATCAGAGTACTTTTGCCCACGCCGTTCTCACCCACGATACAGAGGTAATCACCCTCCTGCACCTCAAAATTGATATTGTGGGAAATGATTTTTCCCTCATAGCCTAACGCCACGTTCCGACATTCGATCAGCGCCATTTTACCTCACCCGCTTTTCTATTCATTCATCGCTTCTTTCAATACCGAAAGGTTTTGCTCCATAACGGAATAATACGTCAGTCCGTCGTCGATCTGCTTTTTTGTCACCGACTGCATGGAATTTAAGGAAAGAACGTTTGCCTGCGCGCCCGCGTTTTCAATGATTGTGCGCGCCAGTTCCATGGCGGTACCGTTTTCGGCATTCTCGATCGTCAGCACGCAGCCGAGCCGTTCTTCTTTTACTTTCTCCGCCAGAAAAGCGACCGTCTCAAAACTTGCCGCCGTCTCCGAACTACAGCCCGGAAACGCCGCGTAATAGCGGATACCGTAATCTTTCATCAGATACAAAAACGGAAAACGGTCCGCAAACAGCACCGTATCGCGCTTGGCGTTTTCCGCCATATCACGGTATTCTTTGTCAAGTTCCAGCAATTTATCCGTGTAATCCCTGCACCGCGCCTCGTAAAATTGCGCGTTTTCCTCGTCAATGGCGCATAAGCCGTCCCGGACCGCCTCGCAGGAGACAATCGCGTTGTTTAAAGAAAGCCACACATGCTCGTCGTATTCTCCGTCCGTTTCCCCGTTTTCATGGCTTTCCTGCATTCCTTCCACCAATTCCTCCTCACGGACATTTTCTTTTAAAACCTCCGTCAGATTGACCAGAACCGTATGTTCTCCCGCATGGTTTTTGAGCAGATCAATAAGCCATTGATCCGAAGCGCCTCCCACATACACCAGCATATCGCAGGAAGAAATTTTCGCGATATCCGCCGACGACGCCTGATAACTGTGCATATCCACGCCGTTGTCCAGAAGAAGGGATACTTCCGCCGTATCCGATCCGCCCGCGATCTGTCTTGTCCAGTCATAAAGGGGGAAGGTCGTACAAAGCACCTGTATCTTTCCCTGCCCGTTTTCCGCGTCCTTTTCCGAAAGCGGCTCCACGCTGTAGCAGCCCAGCGTTCCCGCCGCCAAAAGACAGCAGATACCGCATAAAATCAGAAAATGCTTTAACCGCTTCCCGTTTTTATTCCTTGTCCGGATTTTCATTGCAATGTTTACACTCCTCCAACGTTATATCCAGCCGCGCCTGCTCAAACGCCGCGCACTGCCTGCACAGACCGGTCAGCAGCGACTCGCTGCAATCGACGACAAATCCGTGGTCTTCTTTGATGTGGTTCAGCACGTCTTTCATAAAAACGCAGTCCAGATGTTGTATCCTGCCGCACTTCGTACATTTTAAATGCAAATGGGAACAGCACCCTCTTCTCGCGCCGATATATTCAAACGTGATTTTCCCGTTTGAACCGTATTTGTGTTTCAGCACCGCCCCTCTTGCGGTCAGCCGGTTCATATAATGATAGATCGTAGGCGTCGCGACCTGTACCGACTTGGATACCAAAAAATCATAAATTTCGCTTACTTCAATTTCCCTTTCCGGATTTGCCTCAAGGAAACGCAGGATCTGCTCGCGTCCCTTTGTGGTATAACCGTCTTTTCCACTCATGTTTTACTTTCTCCCTGAATATTTTCCAAATTCCACGGACACATAGGTTCCCATCTGATATACGATAAAAGAAACCCCTTCCGCCGTGACCTCCCCCATATATCCTCTGTTTTCCGAGAAAACGTTCTTCATATCCTCCGCGGACGCGAATCTTCCCGGAATTTTCTCCTCACACCAACGGTAAACCATCTCATAATATTCATCGGACGCGTCGGAAGTCTTAAAAGCATACCTGTGGACTTCATCGGAAGCCGTATCCGCCCGCACCTCCACCTGAAAATCCTCATACGTCCACTCGTATTTCGTATCCAAAGAGACCGTATCGTCTCCCGTCAGCGCGTCCAGCATATAATTGTTTCCCGCTTCGCTGCTTACGTCCGTCTCCGAAGGCTCCCCG
>JAMPBI010000265.1 GCA_023666775.1 Alistipes sp.
CAAGAGTTCCAAACTACGGGTGTTTGAGCATATTTAAAATACACTGGCAAAGAAAAGGAGGAGCTGTATGAGAGAATTAAGATATAACGATTATTACCGGTCATATAATGAGTTGAAATATAATTCTTCTTATGTTCAGGGAAACAACGTTTTACAGTTTGAACCGGAATACGAGGAGAAAGTCAGGAAACCGAAAAAACCAAAGCTGCATATCGTAAAGCCGAGGAAACGCAGAAAAGACGTGTACACGAAGGCGCAGGTCGCAAGAAACAAAGCGGCTCTTCTGATCACGATGGTGGCGCTGGTCATGGTAAGTTTTTCGCTGATCCATTATCTGGACCTTCAGGCGCAGGTTGCCGGCAGGGCGGACGCGATCGGCGAGCTGGAAGAAAAATACGTCGCTTTAAAATCCGAGAACGATCTGAGAGAGGCGGAATTAAACGGAAATATCGATTACGATAAAATACTGAGTATCGCGGTAAACGAACTGGGAATGGTATACGCCAACAAAGACCAGATCATCGTATATAACAGCGAGAAACCGGAAGTGGTAAAACAGTTGGAGAATATTCCCGAGAAATAAGGTGTGAAAATGGCAAAAAAGAGAAATCGAGACCCCTATATTGAAAATGTATTGACCAACCGCATGAAAGAAAAACTGCTGCTGGCGTTTGCCGTCATGCTGTTTGTTATGATCGCGCTGGCGCTGTATCTGGCAATGATCAATTACCAGGACGGTGATAAATATTCCAAATATGTTCTGGATAACCAGCAGTACGACAGCGTAACCCTTCCGTTTAAGAGAGGGGATATCAAAGACAAGAGCGGTACGGTGCTTGCCTACAGTTCCAAAGTATATAATCTGATCTTCGACCCGAAAGTCGTGTTGAGCAGGGAAGATTATAAGGAACCTACGCTGACGGCGCTGACCGAGTGTTTTGATCTGTCGTGGCAGGATCTGGAGAGCATTCTGAACTCCAAACCGTCCAGTCAGTACGAAAGGCTGCTCCGGGGGCTGACCTCGGAAGAAACGGCGGTTTTCATCGAAATGATGGAAGCGAAAAATTCCAAGATCAAGGGCGTGTGGTTTGAAGAAGAATATGTGAGGACTTATCCGTTCGGTTCCCTTGCCTGCGACGTGCTTGGCTTTGCCACATCGGCGTCCCACGGCGAACTGGGGCTGGAAAATTATTATAACGACGTTCTTACGGGAATTGACGGAGTTTCCTACGGTTATCTGAACAGCGACTTAAATCTGGAAAAAACGGTAAAGGCGGCCGTTGACGGATACGATATCATCACGACGATCGATTTCTCCGTCCAGAGCATTATCGAAAAGCATATTAAAAAATTTAATGAAGACTACGGTTCGGACAATACGGCGGTGATTGTGATGAACCCGAATAACGGGGAGATCATCGCGGAGGCGTCCTATCCGGTATTTGACCTCAATAATCCGCGGGACCTCACCGGCATTTATACCACGGAAGAACTCACGGCGATGAACGACGAGGAAACGGTGAACGCGATGTATAAATTGTGGAGGAATTTCTGCGTCAGCGATATTTTCGAGCCGGGTTCCACGATCAAACCGTTTACGGTGGCGGCGGGACTGGAGGAAGGTATCCTCAAAGGAAACGAAAAGTATGTCTGCGACGGATTTGAGCATATTCTGGATCGGGATGTTCATTGTCATAATGTAAACGGGCACGGCGAATTAACGCTGGAGGGCGCGGTCATGCAGTCCTGCAACGACGCTCTTATGCAGATCAGTTATCTGCTGGGGGCGGATATCACCGCGAAGTATCAGGATATATTCGGCTTCGGTTATAAAACGTATGTGGATCTGCCGGGGGAGGACGCCGGTATCACCACGGAAGCGTCCAAAATGAATTTATCCGATTACGCCACCAATTCGTTCGGACAGAACTTTAACGTAAATATGCACCAGATGGTGGCGGGATTTGCCTCGCTGATCAACGGAGGCTACTATTACCAGCCTCATCTGGTAAAAAGGATTGAGACAAACAACGGCGAGATCGTAAGCACCATCGGTTCCATATTGATCCGGCAGACCGTTACCGGTGAAACATCGAAAACATTAAGAGAATATCTGTATCATACGGTCAGCGAGGGAACCGCGAAGAAGGCTGCCGTGGAAGGATATGAGATCGGCGGAAAGACCGGAACGGCGGAAAAATTCGCCTATGATGAAAACGGAGAAAATCTGGGTTACCGGAGCGTGGAAGATTATCTGATTTCCTTTATGGGGTTCGCTCCGATTGACGACCCGCAGTTTGTAATATACGTTGTGATCGACCACCCGAAAGTGGAGGCGGTGGGAAGCGCCACGCCGGCGTGTATCTTAGCGCATGATATCCTTGCGGATATTCTGCCTTACTTAAACGTATTTCCGGATTATTCCGAAAATATCGTTCCGAATGTTCCTGCCGTTACCGAACCAGAGACGGAGACAACGCAGGACGGCACGCAGGGAGAACCGGAGAGTACGGACGGTACCACGGCGGCAAATTAATTTTTCGATGTATATATCATATTTTCGCAAAATAAAATATTGTAAGAAAAATAGGCTGGTTTGGATATGCAGAGCAGAACGAGACACCGGCAGAGGATTGTGGCAAGCATGATCATCTTTCTTACAATGATGGCGCTGCTGGCAGTACGCGTAGGATATATCATGATCTTTAAGTCCGAGGAGTACAGTCAGAAAGCGCAGGATATTCACGAGCGCGAGCGCAAGATCAAGGCGCTGCGCGGAAGGATTTATGACAGGAATATGGAACTTCTGGCAGCCAATAAAACGGTCTGCACGATTTCCGTTATACATAACCAGATCACGGACCCGGAGCGGGTGATCGCCGTTCTGGCGAAGGAGCTGGGACTGAGCGAGGAATATGTGAGAAAACGCGTGGAAAAATATTCTTCCATAGAAAAGATCAAAACCAACGTGGATAAAACCGTCGGTGATACCATTCGTTCCTATGATCTGGACGGTGTAAAGATCGACGAGGATTACAAAAGATATTATGTATACGACGATATCGCTTCCAAAGTGATCGGTTTTACCGGAAGCGACAATCAGGGGATCATCGGTCTGGAAGTTTCCTATGACAATTATCTTCAGGGAACGAGCGGACTGATCCTTACGGTAACGGACGCCAAAGGCATTGAGCTGGACGGGACAAAAGAAAACCGTCTGGAGCCGGTTGCGGGAAACGATCTGGTTACCAGTTTGGATATCAATATTCAGAAGTATGCGACGCAGCTTGCCTTAAAAACCCTTGAGGCGAAGGAGGCAAAAAGCGTTTCCATAATTGTAATGAACCCGCAGAACGGGGAAATCCTTGCGATGGTCAATGTGCCGGAGTATAATTTAAACGATCCGTTCACGTTAAATTATGTGATGACGGAGAACGTATCGGACGCGGACTATCAGAACCTTTTAAACAAAATGTGGAGAAACACCTGTATCAACGATACTTATGAGCCGGGTTCCACATTTAAAATGATCACGGCGACGGCGGCGCTGGAAACAGGAGTGGTGAGCCTTTCCTCAACCTACAGCTGTCCCGGATTTAAGATCGTGGAAGACAGGCGGATCCGGTGCCATAAGGTGGGAGGGCACGGGGATCAGGATTTCACGCATGCGATCATGAACTCATGCAATCCTTCCCTCATGACGATGGGGCTTCGTATGGG
>JAMPBI010000266.1 GCA_023666775.1 Alistipes sp.
CGATAAGCTGATCCACTGTATCACACATTTGTTTTCCGAATTTAAAAAGAGCGTGAAGTTCGTCCTTCCCATCGGCATTGGCATGCTGCTGGGGATCGTGCTTTTATCCCAGCTGATCGGACTGATGTTTGAGCATTTTCCGATACAGACCAATCTGTTGTTCATCGGTCTGATATTGGGCGGTCTTCCGGCAATCTACGGCAAAGTGAAGGGGCAGACGATCCGTCCCGGTCATATCGCGGCGTTTCTTATATTTTTCGGTATCGTTGTGGGAATGGCGGCAGTAGGAGAGGTGGATAAGGCGGGAAGCATACTGACTTTCAGCGTGGTCAACTGTCTGATCCTGTTCGTGGTCGGCGTGGTCGCGGCGGCGACTATGGTTATTCCCGGCGTGAGCGGTTCCATGGTGTTAATGCTTCTGGGGTATTACAATTCCATTATCGATACCATCAACAATCTGGTCCACGCGCTGCTGGATTTTAATATGAACGGGATCATGCAGGGCGTTCTGGTACTGGTGCCTTTCGGTATCGGCGTGGTCGTAGGCATATTTGCCGTGGCAAAATTAGTGGAGATCATATTTAAGAAGTTCCCGTTGTTTGCTTACTGGGCGATCATCGGTCTGATCATCGCGTCGCCGTTTGCCATCGTGCTGCTCAATGATTTTTCCGGTATCAATATCATCTCGATCCTTACGGGGATCGTGGCGCTTATTGTGGGTGCGGTTATCGCGTTAAATCTTGGCAAGGAATAAAAAGTACAAATTATGTCTTGACAGATGTTTTGAATACGGTATAATTATTCGTGTACGAACTGTTCGTACACGAATTTTGTTTTTTGATTGGAAATTGCGTGGCAATTTCGCTATCGTGTTGATAAGAAAGCGTGGTGTTTTATGTATAGCAGGGAAAATCAGATCGGATTTTACGTCAGGGAACTGGGAAATATACTGAAGAAAAGACGGGAATGTGACGGCTGCAAGGACGGCTTTCATCTGACCATGATGCAGAAGTGGGTGTTAGGGTATCTTGTCCACCATACGGATCATGACATTTACCAGAAGGAACTGGAGGATAACCTGAATATCGGAAAGTCAACTTTGTCGGAAATCCTGCGTACTATGGAAAAAGACGGTCTGGTGGAGCGGGTTTCTTCGGGAAGGTGCAAAAAAATCGTCATGACGGAGAAATCAACGCAGATCGACAAAGCAATCATGCGGCAGATCGAAACGACGGAAGAAAAGCTGCGCGAAGGACTTTCCGGGGAGGAAACGGATACCTTTATCCGTATTATAAAGAAAATGATAGAAAATGTGAAAGAGGAGTGTGAAAAATAAAATGATCAAAACGATAGCTGCTTATGTGAGGGAGTTTAAATGGGCTGCCATTGCCACGCCGGTTTTTATGGTTCTGGAAGTGATCATGGAAGTCATTATCCCGCTGATGATGGCGTCCATTGTGGATAAGGGCGTGGAAGCGGGCGATATCGGCCATATTTACAAGATGGGAGCGCTGATGTTTGTGGCGGCGCTCGTCAGCCTTACCGTGGGGATCCTCGGGGGAAAATACGGGGCAAAAGCGTCCGCCGGTCTTGCGAGGAACTTACGTCAGGGAATGTATGACAATATCCAGACATACGCGTTTTCCAATATTGATAAGTACAGTACGGCGGGGCTTGTAACGAGACTGACGACGGACGTGACCAATGTGCAGAACGCGTTCCAGATGATATTGAGAATGGGAACAAGGGCGCCTGCGTCCCTTCTGCTTGCCATGTTTATGGCGTTTACCATTGACGCGAGGATCGCGTCCATTTATCTGGGAGCCGTCGTGTTTCTGGGAACCTGTCTGTTTTTGATCATGCGAAGGACTACGCGGTATTTCGACCAGGTTTTTAAAAAGTACGACGACCTGAATGCGTCCGTGCAGGAAAACGCCTCGTCGATCCGCGTCGTGAAGGCGTTTGTGCGTGAGGATTATGAGAAAAATCGATTTAAGGGCGCGAGCGAAAACGTATATAAAATGTTTATCAACGCGGAGAAAATATTAGTGTTAAATACGCCGCTTATGCAGTTCACCGTATATAGCTGTATTTTGCTAATCAGCTGGATCGGCGCGAAATTTATCGTGGCGGAGACGCTGACCACGGGGCAGCTTATGAACCTGCTTACATATTGCATGAATATTTTAATGAGCCTGATGATGTTGTCCATGATATTCGTTATGATCACCATGAGTTCGGCAAGCATGAAGCGTATCGCCGAGGTGATAAATGAGAAGGCGGATATCGTCAATCCCGAAAATCCGGTAATGCAGGTGGAAAACGGCAGCATTGAGTTTCAAAACGTCGATTTTGCCTACCATAAGACGGCGGAAAAGCCGGTGCTTTCCGATATCAGCCTTTCCATAAAAGCAGGAGAGACGATCGGTATCATCGGCGGAACGGGCAGCGCCAAGACCAGCCTTGTAAACCTGATCAGCCGTCTTTACGACGTGACGGGCGGTTCCGTCCTTGTGGGCGGAAGGGACGTCCGGGAATACGACCTCGAAGTGCTTCGTAACGAAGTTTCCGTCGTATTGCAGAAAAACGTGCTGTTTTCGGGAACCATTCTGGAGAACCTGCGGTGGGGCGATGAGAACGCGACGGAGGAAGAATGTATCCGTGCCTGTAAATTAGCCTGCGCCGATGAATTTATACAGAAAATGCCGGAAAAATATCATACCTATATCGAGCAGGGCGGAACGAACGTGTCCGGCGGACAGAAGCAGCGCCTCTGTATCGCGAGGGCGCTCCTGAAAAAACCGAAGATACTGATACTGGACGATTCCACCAGCGCGGTGGATACGGCGACGGACGCGAAAATACGAAAGGCGTTTGCCGAGGAGATACCGGATACCACAAAACTGATCATTGCGCAGAGGATTTCAAGCGTCTGCGGCGCGGACCGTATCATTGTCATGGACGACGGCGTTGTCAGCGGGTTCGGAACCCATGAGGAGCTTCTTGCGCAAAATGAGATCTACCGCGACGTTTATGAATCCCAGACCGCCGGAAGCGGCGACTTTGACGAGAAGGAGGGCGAGTGATATGGCAGGACAGGTAAAAGAAGTAAAAGTAGGTCCGGGCGGCAGAGCCAGAGGACCAAGACCAAAGATCGATAATCCGGGGAAATTGTTTAAACGGGTGATGGCGTATGTGTTTAAGAATTACGGCGTTCATCTATGCGCCGTTGTCGTCTGTATTCTGATCAGCGTTCTGGCAAACGTGCAGGGAACCATGTTTACAAAGACGCTGATCGACGACTATATCGCGCCTATGCTTTTAAGCGACGTGCCGGACTTTACGCCGCTCCTTCACGCGATCATGCGCGTGGCGGTATTTTATATGCTGGGAGCTTTGTCCACATTTACTTACTCGAGGATCATGGTAAACGTGACCCAGGGGACGCTCCGAAATCTCAGGAACGACATGTTTTCCCATATGCAGAAGCTGCCGATCCGCTATTTTGACACTCACGCCCACGGCGATATCATGTCGGTCTATACAAACGATATCGACACGTTAAGGCAGATGATAAGCCAGAGCATGCCTCAGCTCTTATCCAGCGTGATCACGATCGTAAGCGTTTTTGCGAGCATGGTCATGCTGAATATCCCGCTTACCCTTGTTACCCTCGCGGTTGTGTTTGTGATGTTAAACGCGACGAAAT
>JAMPBI010000267.1 GCA_023666775.1 Alistipes sp.
GATAAGCCCCTGTCCGCCGGAATCCACCACGCCCGCCTGCTTTAATACCGGAAGCATTTCCGGCGTCTGGGAAAGGACATATTCCGCGTGTTCGATCGTCTGCCGGATAATCTCTTCCAGATCGTTCGTCTCCGTGGACAATTCCAGCGTCTTTTCCGCGGCGCCCTTGGCAACCGTAAGGATCGTTCCTTCCTTCGGCTTCATAACCGCTTTGTATGCCGTATCCACGGCTCTCGCGACGGCAGCCGCAAGGATCGGCGCGTTAATGACGTCGTAGTTCGATATTTCACGGGTAAAACCACGGAACAGCTGGGAAAGGATCACGCCGGAGTTACCTCGGGCGCCCCGCAGCGAACCGCCCGATATTGCCTTCGCAAGTTCCGCCATGGTCGGCTCCTCGATCGCCGAAACCTCCTTGGCGGCGGAAAGGATCGTCAGCGTCATATTCGTACCCGTATCGCCGTCCGGCACCGGGAACACATTTAACTCGTTGATCCATTCCTTGTTATTTTCAAGATTTTTGGCTCCAGCCAGAAACATCTTCTGCAAAGTCTTAGCATCTATTGTTGTAACAGCCACTTCCATATCCTCCTAAATTAGTCGATGACTCTCACGCCATCGACAAATATATTAATTTTCCTGATCTCAATCCCCGTATATTCTTCGACTTTATATTTTACGTTCTCGATCAGGTTGTCCGCGACGGTCTTAATGCTCACGCCGTATGAGACGATCACATGAAAATTAATGGTAAGTTTATTGTCCGCGTCGATCATTACCTGAATACCCCGCGTAATACTGTCCTTCTTCAATAATTTAACGAAACCGTCCCGCACGCTCAGCGCCGCCATACCCACGATACCGAAACATTCGATCGCCGCGAGGCCCGCGTAGTTGGCAATGACGGCTTTATCTATTACTACATTGCCCATTGGATTTGACATTTTCCCTTTCATGTTTGTCCTCCTTATTCTTCTCTTTCTGACTTATATAGTCTCTCTATTATAACCTATTATCCAGGAAAAGGAAATAATTTTTTATTTTTTAAAAATTTTTTTACTATTTTGCTTGCAATCAAAAACATTTTCTGATAGAATATCCTATGTTGTGGGTCTATGAAGACTTTTGTAATTTACATACGTGAGAAACACGTTGTTTAAGGAGGTGCTGTAGATGGCTAAGTGTGCGATTTGCGACAAGGGCGTTCATTTTGGTATCAAAGTGAGCCATTCTCATAGAAGATCAAACAAAATGTGGAAACCGAACGTTAAGTCCGTTAAAGTGAAAGTAAACGGCGGAGCGAAGAAGATGTATGTTTGTACGGCTTGTTTAAGATCCGGTGCTGTTGAGAGAGCATAAAAACTATGTCGATATGATTTTAAGGCGCAGGCGCGATTGCTTCTGCGTCTTTTTTCATTTAATTCGGAAATCACTTCGTAATCTCTCTGTCTTGTGGCTTAATGAAAATCCCTACGCGCCCTCTCACTTTCCTGCCCTTACCGCTTACCGGCAGAACAGGTTAAAGCCGAATATCAAGAAAATCAGTATCAGCACCACGCTTAAAAATACGCTCTCAATAAATAAGGAGATAAACATTCCGATGGCAATCCAAAAAAGTACAAATCCGATCAAACATTTCATGAAACGTATCTCCCGATAATATATTACTATATTATATTCAATTATGTAAAAAATAGTCATAAACAAGTCCCGTTTCTATCCTTTATTCCATACTCCAAAAATCCATTTTCTCTGTCGTCTCCATCTGAAGTTTTTCCACAGATTTCACATTCAGCGAATCCTCAATAAAATCTTCAATCGCAACACTATTTTGAAAATCATCTAACTCTTTTAATATATTGTTTCCCTGACTATCCCTTTTAATATATCTCGTATTGATCGGATACTTTTCCAGAAAATATTTATTGATATAATATCTGTTCGTAAGCGGCATATGTAAAAGATCCATTAAAACCGCAGACAGATACGACGCATTAAAATCTTCCGTTTCCACCGGATCCAAATCAAAATTGCTCCAGATCAGATACGGTGTTTTATATAAGCAATCCGTATTTTCTTTTACATACAAATCTCTTACGAAACGCGGTGCGTGATCTCCGTAAAAAACAACCACAACATCTTCGCCGCATTGTTCAAAATATTTCAAAAGCCGCTCCAGCGCGTCTACCGTTTCTTTCAGACCGTTCACGTACTCTCTTAATTCCCTTTCCGTTTCCGGCGCGACCGTTTCCTTTGTCTCAACCCGGATCCGCTCTTCATAAGTATCTTCTTCCACCGCTGCCACATTATCTCCCATATCAAGCAATGTTACATGGTTTGCGATGGAAACCGCAAAACAAAATAACGGTGCGTCCTGATTGTTCCGCAAATGCTCTTCATAGCGGTAAATGATTTCATCGGTTAAAGCATGATCCGATATATAAGTCCGATAATATTCTTTGTTCTGGAATTTCTGCATATCATAAAAAGAATCAAATCCCATAGCCTGATAAGCCTGATCGCGGTCATAAAAATCCCTTGTCCCCGGGTGGAGAGCGATCTCATCATATCCCAGTTCTTTCAGATAAGAAACAAATGTCTCCGTATCTTTGTTTATACTACCGTAATAATTAAAGAATGAATTGGATAAATTCATCGCGTTGATACCCGTTAAAAATTCAAATTCCGATGTTACAGTACCCCCCCGAAAACATTTACGGCGATCTCCCCACGAATGCAATTCCCGGCGATCTCATGATAACGTCTCATCGGGTTCTCATCAATGGATACAACATCTAAGAGATGATCCATATCCCAGAACGACTCGCTCATGATAACGACAATGGTAGGCGTTTTCATTTCTTCTTTCCCTTGCTCTGACAGTATTTCATGCTCAAAAAGGTATTCCCTGCATTCCTGTACAAATTCCCTCGCTTTTTCCTCATTAGGCGCTTCTTCCTGACCGGCAAAAAAACTCTCAAGCCCAACTAATACGGCTCCTAACTCATTTTCCGAAAGCAATCCGAAATTTAAACGATAGTTGTCTTTTAATTGCAGCGTGCGAACCCCAAAAACAATACATGCCGCAAAAATTCCCGCAACCATGATATTTTTCCATGTGATTTTTTTCTTTTCGACAATTGAAAAACGCTTCTCAAATAATATACTCAGTCCCAGAACAACCCCTGCTCCCACAAGAAGCAGTATGCAAAACATACTCACACCTTTCGCATAATCAATCCGGACATCTTTTACCTCGCTAAGCAGCCCCAGATCCTGTATGGACAGATATTTCATCATGTACATATAACGCATTTTGTTCGCGTATCCAAACAAAAATGTGATTATTTCCATAAAAATAAAAGTTTTTGATATTTTTCGCAAGAAAATATAACTTATAGTCCACAGAAGAACAATTATTACAAAAGTAATATACGCATACCTACTCTTTTCAATCCAGCCTATATACAGTACAAACCAGTATGTTTCCTGCTCTCTCGGTATTGCGCTGACATTCAACATCAACAGCAGTATCTGCGCTGCGAATAACAACAAAAAACAGATACTCTTTAAATATTTATCATCAAACTCCTTAGTTAATAAATCTACGATTTTCATTCCGGTGTACATAATCTCCTCTGCTTTATTTTTGAATTATATTTAGTACACTCTAATTCCACTCTCTTAAAA
>JAMPBI010000268.1 GCA_023666775.1 Alistipes sp.
TGCTTACCGTCCTTCTCGGATTGGTATTTTTGAATTATACGGAATACGGAAAAGAAATGATCAAGACCAGAAAACGGCGCAGAGGCTATCGCAGAAGAAAACTTCGATTTTAGGAGAGATTATGGAAAAATATACCGCAGAAGCACTTTGGAATTTATTAAAGCAGCATGAAGGGGAAGACTTTCTTACTTTTAAGGGTCTTCCCTTTTCTTATACGATCCGTGGGAACGAGCTGTTTGTGGACAGGAAAGATAAATCCATCACCCTCGCCACGATCATGCTCTCTTATGAAAACGCCATGAAAATAATAGAAAACGGAAATGTTGTAACCGGTCCGAAAAAACTTGGTACTTTTGGAGCCAGCTACATATTCCCGATTTTTAAAAGAATTGGCATATTACCCTGAATAGATTATTTTCACCGTCTGTTTTATCCCAGCAGTTTTTGTATTTTTTGGACTTTATCTGCCGGCACATTTTCCAGCTTACACACGGCTGCAACCATATCAACGATACTTCCGCCGAACCAGAAATCCTTTTGTCCCTGCAACAGTTTGCTGCGGTATTCTTCCTGACTCTTCAACACGCGGATATAAGATAGCTTACCTTTTCTGTAAGTGCGCACAAAACCCTTTGATGACAGCTTCAATAAAAAGGTCGCTATTGTTGTTCTTGCATAATCCTTGTTGTATTTCTCGTTAATTGTTTCGATCAAATCCCCCAAAGCAACATCATTTTTATCTTGACCTATATCCCATATGGTTTTCATGATAAAAGTTTCTGCCTCACTCAGATCCCTGTCCTCATCAAAAATTTCTTCGCTCATTTTGTTTCCTCCTTAAAGTGTCGGTACCTCTATATTATCACTATTTTTTAATTTCGGCGCAAGTGCGTTTGATCCGTTTTTATACCTATTTTATCTACTTTTTGAATAAATGGAATTTAATTCTATCGCAAGCGTTACTTATATATTTATATTCGACTAGCTTTTGTCTTTTTCGCTTATAATATTTCTTGAAGACGGAGGCTGTTATGACAATAGAGGAATTAAGAAAAATCATTATAAATAATCTGAATATACTTTTAAGAGAACACCCTGCGATTACCTTAAAATCTTTAAGCCAGAAAATAGGCGCATCGGACAGCTATATGCATAAAGTTATGTCAGGATTATGCACACCGACTCTGGAGAAACTGATTTCAATCAGCAATTATTTTGAAATTCCTGTCACCGTACTATTAACGCCTCATGACGAACTTTCCCAAGATATTCAGATCATATCCGAAAATCTGAAAAAGCTTCCGCCCGAAGCGTTACAGATTACCAAGGAACAGGTAAACTATATGTGCAAAACTTCTATTAAGAACCCGGATTCTTAATTTCCCTTTTCCTTCGTTCCCGCCTTTTCAGGCGCAGTTTATTTTGTTTATCCTTTACTTTTGCCACTCCTTCTTCGTCTACCAGCTTCAGCGTCTTAACGGTATAAAACAATCCGTTTTCCGCCTGGCGGATCCGCAGCTTGCCTTTCAGATAGCCGTGTTCCTTACAGACAGCCAGTCCGTAATAATTCTTTCCGCTTCCCGAAAACCAGCGGATTTTTTTTCGGCATTTTTTCCCGCAGATATAACATTTCATGGAAGTGACTTCCTTATCTTCCAGCATATCCTCACGCGTCTCAAATCCCCGTGAAATATACTTGGAATAGGTATCGAATACCGCGTGGATTTCCGACTCTTTATCGCTTGGGATCCTATAGCAGTCAAAAGAATGATATTGTTCCACTTTCTTCATATCCAAATGACGCATGATTTCCGCCGTGTAGAGGGCGTCGTTTAACGCGCCGTGGAATTTCAGGTTTTCTTCCAGTTGAAAATAATCCGCCGCGTAACGAAGCGTCCTTACCTGCTTACCGCCGTCATACAACAGACGGTAAAACTTCTGTATGTCGTAATACACAAGCGGTCCCCTGCTGATCGGCGTCAGATCATAATAATTCATGTTACGCTGTAATTCCGTCAGATCCGAATTGCCCCATGTACAAAAAATAACGTCCTCGCCGCACCAGTCTAAAAACTCCTTCGCCGCTTGGGGAAATTCCGCGCCGTTTGACAAGTCTTCTTTTGTGATATGAACGATCCGTCTGGTCATATAATGAAGTTCTTTATAGACTTGCGGTCGGATATAACGATGAAACTGTCCCAGCTCGTCCAGATCCTTATTCAGCTTTACCGCCCCGATTTCAATGATCTCAAAGGGCATACTTTTCCTGACGTCTTCGTCCTCTTCTTTTATATGCGCCGCCTGATTCCATTCCAGATCAAACACGATATAGTTCATGGTATCACCCGCTAACCTTCTTCTCTCTTTTTCCTGCGAACATAACTGTTGATCACATCGGTCCTGCCAATATACCGGCAGCCATAGCATATCTTTCCGTTCTTCATCTCCTGCACGCGGACGATCCTGCCCTCGATCTTCATTGTGACCTCTCCGTCCTCAAAAGTACAGGTGACAAGGATACTTGTTCCGTGGCTCTCGCCCTTGTTGCTGCTGATAAAAGAAAACCCGGTCGAACCAACGTCCCTTATGATCACGTCTTCCTTATTGGTTCCGTAATCCACCGTTCCCGGAAGATTGATCTTCTGCCTGTACGCCCTCCGTCGGTTCTGTTCCTCCCCGTCAACGGAAGAAACAATCGCCTGCTTTAACGTGCCGTTTACTTTCAACAGCTTTATAAACACCATCTCCCAGACGGTAGGCTTGTTATCCCCGACGGCATAGGACATGGAAACGGGCATTCCCTTAAAATTGACGGTCTTTCCTTCCTTGTCCTTAATGACGTCTACCCATATTTTATTCTCGCCGATCACATCTTGTACTTTTGTCTTGAAATCGAGGGTTGTGTTGCTATCCTTAACCGTAAGCACAACCTCCGCGTTCCTTGGAATTTCATTTAATTTCATAATACCGCACCCCTATCCATGTTACTACCTATAGATTATCAAAAAATCAGCTATTTTTCCACATATTTTTTCGAATATTGTTGTGAATTGAATGGTGAGAATTTTATTGTAAATATGGACGGTTTTTTGTATAATTGAGGTGTGGCAGGGGTAAGCCGTATTCTATCTTTTGCCTGATTGTAAGAATGAGGTGGTAAAATGGCACAAAATATTCCAAAGCATAAGATAAAAGACAGTGTATTCACAAATTTATTTCAGGATAAAAAATACCTGCTCCGTCTGTATAAAACGCTTCACCCGGAGGACGGCGATGTAACGGAAGATGATATAAAAGATGTCACCATTAAGCACATACTGGTGGACGCTGACTATAATGACCTTGGATTTTCCGTAGGTGGCAGATTGGTCATTTTGGTCGAGAGCCAGTCTACATGGACATTAAACATCATCATTCGTGCGCTGATGTATCTGATACAGACATACCACGATTTTTTCAAGCGTACCAAACAAAATCTGTATGGTTCAAAAAAAGTGGATATGCCGAAGCCTGAATTGTATGTGATTTTTACAGGTGAAAAGCCGGAGAATCCACCTGATACCATATCACTTAGGGAGGATTTTTTTGACGGAGAAAAAATAGCGGTAGATGCAGAGGTTAAGGTTCTGTATCAAGAGGATGAAAAAAACATA
>JAMPBI010000269.1 GCA_023666775.1 Alistipes sp.
GATAAATACGGTCGGATAGGTCTTGTGCGCAGGGGCGCTGTTAAAATAAAACTTAGCCGGATCGGAAGGGTTTTCGCTCTCAAAAGTGATCTCCTTAGAACCCATGCCGATGTACATGCCGTCCTTGTACTCAAAATTATAAACGGTACCGTCAACGGTAACTTTACCCTTACCGCCGATATTGATGATACCCATCTCTCTTCTCTCAAGGAAATACTTCGCGCGCAGTTCATCGCCCGCTTCCAGTTTCAGCGCTTTGCTTACAGGCGTTGCCGCTCCCACGATAATCCGGTCGATCTGACTGTAGATTGTCTTGATCTCGTCCTTAACAAAGACGTCCTGGATCAGAAAATCATGTCTAAGACGCGCCGTATCGTAATTCTTAACATCATTAGGATTTGCACCCGGTCTAACTTCCATTCTCTCGTCTCCTTTAACAATTATTTTCCATCAGTATATCATAAACTGGAAAATATTTCAACCGACACGTTCCTTTGATTTTCCACGCCCTCTAAGCCGTCTGCTCAAACTGGCTGTTATAAAGTTTCGCGTAAAATCCGCCCTTTGCAATCAGTTCCTCGTGGTTACCGTGTTCCACGATATCCCCGTCCTTTAACACAAGAATCATATCCGCGTCCCGGATCGTGGACAGCCTGTGGGCAATGACAAAACTGGTCCTGCCTTTCACCAGATTATCCATCGCCTGCTGGATCCGCTCCTCCGTTCTGGTATCCACGGAACTGGTCGCCTCGTCGAGTATCAGTATCTTATTATCCGCCAGGATCGCCCTCGCTATGGTAAGAAGCTGCTTCTGTCCCTGGGAAATATTGCTTGCCTCCTCGTTCAGCTCCATATCGTATCCGCCGGGAAGAGTCATGATAAAATGATGGACGTGCGCCGCCTTCGCCGCCGCGATAACCTCCTCGTCCGTAGCGTCAAGACGCCCGTAACGGATATTTTCCATAATGCTTCCCTTAAAGAGCCATGTATCCTGCAGCACCATTCCGAACATTTCTCTCAATTCGCTCCTGTCAAAATCCCGGACATTATAGCCGTCGATCTTAATGGAACCGTCGTTCACATCATAAAAACGCATCAACAGTTTGATCAGCGTGGTCTTCCCCGCTCCCGTCGGTCCTACGATGGCAACCTTCTGCCCTTCTTTTATCTGCGCGCAGAAATCGTGAATGATCACCCTGTCCTCATTATAACCAAATTTCACATGCTCAAACTGCACGCTTCCTTTTAAATCCTCTACCGTTACCGGGGCGTGGTGTTCGGCTTTCCGGTCTTCTTCCTCCTCGCCTAAAAACTCAAATACGCGTTCCGCCGCCGCCATAGCCGACTGCAGCATATTGGAAACCTGCGCGATCTGTCCGATCGGCTGGGTAAACTGTTTTACATACTGGATAAAAGACTGGATATTTCCCACCGTGATCGTACCGTTTGCCGCCAGAAGACCGCCTACGATCGCCACGGCGACGTATCCCAGATTACCGATAAAATTCATGATCGGGTGCATCATTCCCGACAAAAACTGGGATTTCCACGCCGACTCATATAACTTCGTATTTGTTTCGTTAAAGGTGGCGATCACGTCCTCCTCTTTGTTAAACGCCTGCACAATACTATGCCCCGCGTAGATCTCTTCCACCTGTCCGTTTACTTTTCCCAGATACGCCTGCTGGTCGCGGAAGAACTTCTGCGACTTCTTAACGATAACCGAAATCAGCACCACGGAAACCGGCAGGATCACAAAGGTGATCAGCGTCAGAAGCGGGCTGATCGTAAGCATCATATAAGTAATTCCCACGATCGTCGTCACCGCCGTGATCATCTGCGTAATGCTCTGGTTAAAACTCTGTCCCAGCGTATCCACATCATTGGTGATCCGCGATAAAACCTCGCCGTAAGTTCTGGTGTCAAAATAATTCATCGGCATTCTGTTAATCTTTTCGGTCAGCTCTTTTCTCAGCCGGAAACAGATCTTCTGGGAAATCTCCGTCATCGTAAGTCCCTGTATCAACTGAAAGACCGTGCTCGCCGCGTACAGTAGAAGAAGCGTCACTATGATCCTGCCGACAGCGTCAAAATCAATCCCCGCTCCGCCGGAAAGTTTTGACATAACGCCCTCAAATATTTCCGTGGTGGCATTTCCCAAAATCTTCGGACCCACCACATTAAAAACCGTAGAACCCATGGCAAAAACCGCCACCGCGATCAGTCCGAATTTATATTTTCCGATATACGCCAAAAATATCTTTAACGTCCCTTTAAAATCCTTCGCTTTCTCGCCCGGCCCCCGTCCCATGCCTCGTCCCGGTCTGTTATTTCCTGCTGCCATAAACTCTCCTCCCTTCTATAAAAGCGTCGCCTCGATATCCGACTGCGATAACTGCGAAGCCGCGATCTGCCGGTATATGTCGTTATTCTTCATCAATTCCTTATGGGTTCCCATACCCACGATCTTTCCCTCGTCCAGAACAATGATCTTTTCGGCATGAAGGATCGTGGAAACACGCTGCGCAACGATAAGAACCGCCGCTTCCTTCGTCACTTTGGAAAGTTCCTTCCGCAAAACGGCGTCCGTCTTAAAATCCAGCGCCGAAAAACTGTCGTCAAAAATATAAATCTTCGGTTTCTTCGCGATCGCCCTGGCAATGGAAAGACGCTGTTTCTGTCCTCCCGACACGTTCGCGCCTCCCTGTGCAATCCCGCTGTCATACGTTTTCTCCTTCGATAAAATAAATTCCTCCGACTGGGAGATCCTCGCCGCCTCGGTCATCGCCTCGTCCCCGTTCGCTTCGCTTCCGTATTGGATATTGGAACGTATTGTTCCGGAAAATAAAACCGCCTTCTGGGGAACATATCCCACAATGCTTCTCAGCGTCTTTTTACCCATATCCCGGATATCAACGCCGTCAACGGTAATGCTTCCCTCCGTCACGTCATAAAAACGGGGAATCAGGTTGACCAGCGTGGATTTTCCGCTTCCCGTAGAACCGATAAACGCCGTCGTCTCACCCGGCTTCGCGGTAAAACTGATATGCTCCAGAACATTTTCCTTCGCGTCCGGATAGGCAAAGGAAACCTCATGGAACTCCACCTCTCCCTTATAGTCCTTCTCCACGGGATTGTCGGTATCAGAAATACTCGTATCGGTTTTTAACACTTCGTCAATACGTTCCGCCGCGACTCCCGCTCTCGGAAGCATGATGGAAACCATGGTTATCATAAGGAACGACATGATGATCTGCATCGCGTAAGTCATAAACGCTATCATATCGCCAACCTGCAGCATACCGGCGTCAACGCCCTTTCCCCCGAACCAGACGATTGCAACGGAAACGCCGTTCATGATCAGCATCATCACCGGCATCATAAAATTCATGGTACGATTCGTAAAAAGCTGGGTTTTCATCAGATCCGTATTCGCCTTATCAAAGCGCTCTTCTTCATATGTTTCTCTGGAAAAAGCGCGGATAACGGAAAGACCGGTCAAAATCTCCCTTGCCACAAGATTGACCTGGTCAACCAGCTTCTGCATTAATTTAAACTTCGGCATGGCGATCACAAACAAAAGCAGCACAACGCCGGTAACGCACAAAACCGCCACCGCAATGATATAACTCATGGAGGTATCCGTATCC
>JAMPBI010000026.1 GCA_023666775.1 Alistipes sp.
GAAATGCCTTGTGCAATGGAGTGAGCGAGGATTTCTTTTGTGCAATCTGCTGACATGGATTTCATTGCAGGGCTTTTGACACCCGAATCATTGGAAATTACTGCCCTGCATGATATTATTTGCGGTAAACGCTCTGTTAAGCGTATTCAGTACATTCTTTTTATCGGCGCTCCATCGGGGAGCGATAAGCAGTTTTTTCGGTCCGTCGCCGGTGAGGCGGTGAATTACCATGTCCTTTGGAAGAATTTTGATGATCTCCGTCAGAATATGCGTATATTCCTCTAAAGAGAGGACTTCAAAGCTGCCGTTTTCGTAATCCAAAGCCAGATCCGTGTTTTTCAGGACGTGTAAAAGCTGTAGTTTGATCCCTTTGGCGCCGCAGCTTCCGATGTAGCGGGCGGTTTCCAGTATCATAGGGATTGTTTCGCCGGGCAGACCGATGATCATGTGGACGATCGTTTCGATACCGGCTTCCTTTAACATGGTCATGGCGCGGTCAAATACGGATAAGTCATAACCCCGCCGAATGTAGGAGGCGGTTGTTTCGTGGATCGTCTGTAGTCCCAGTTCCACCCATACCGGTTTGATCCGGTTAAGACGCGCTAAAAGGGCGATTTTATCCTTGTCGAGACAGTCCGGTCTTGTGGCGACGGAAAGGCAGACGATGTCGGGGTGGCTGAGCGCCTCGGTAAATATTTTTTCCAGATACGCAACGGGCGCGTAAGTGTTGGTGTACGCCTGAAAGTACGCAATATAGGAGCTTCCCTTATATTTACCGGACAGTTTTTGCTTTCCGGCTTCAATCTGTTCCGTGACAGAGAGCAGGGGATCTTGCGTAAAGTCGCCGGAACCGCCTTCCGAGCAGAATATGCAGCCCTTATGTCCAAGAGAGCCGTCCCTGTTGGGACAGCCCATTTTTCCGTTTAACGCTATTTTATATACTTTTGTGTGAAATTTTTCCAGCAGGTATCGGTTTAATGAGTAGTAGTGTTCCATTATCTTACGATGTGATCCTTTACTGCTTGGCTTACCACGTCCGCGACCCTTGGGTCAAACGCCATGGGAAGAATGTTCGTGTCGCTGACTTCATCATCGGGAATAAGCCCTGCGATCGCGTTAGCGGCGGCAAGTTTCATTTCCTCCGTGATCTGCGTGGCGCGTCCCTCCAGAGCGCCCTTAAAAATACCGGGGAACGCGATGACGTTGTTGACCTGATTTGGGAAATCGCTCCTTCCGGTGCCCACGATCCTTGCTCCGGCTTCTTTCGCTGCGTCCGGCATGATTTCGGGAACAGGGTTCGCCATTGCGAATAAAATCGAGTCCTTATTCATGCTTTTTACCATGTCCGTGGTAACGATATTCGGGGCGGAAACGCCTACAAATATATCCGCGCCTGCCAGAGCGTCGCCAAGAGTGCCTTTTTTGTTTTCGAGGTTGGTTATTTTGGACATTTCCTGCTGCATCCAGTTCAGACCCTCGGAGTCGGCGGAAATGATCCCTGCCTTGTCACACATGGTGATATGCTTGAAACCGTATGTAAGAAGGAGTTTGGTAATGGCAATCCCGGCGGAACCGGCGCCGTTTACCACGACTTTGCAGTCTTCCTTTTTCTTTCCGGTTACTTTCAGACCGTTGATGATACCGGCAAGCACAACGATCGCGGTACCGTGCTGATCGTCGTGAAATACGGGGATATCCAGTAATTTCTTTAAGCGCTCCTCGATCTCAAAACATCTTGGCGCGGAGATATCCTCCAGATTGATCCCGCCGAATGCGGGAGCGATATTGACAACGGTTTTGATGATTTCTTCCGTATCCTGCGTATCAAGGCAGATCGGGAACGCGTTCACGTTACCGAATTCTTTGAATAGAACGGCTTTGCCTTCCATAACAGGCATTGCGGCATGGGCGCCGATGTTGCCAAGACCGAGAACGGCGCTTCCGTCCGATACGATGGCGACGGTGTTCGCCTTGATGGTATAACGGTAGGCGGCTTCTTTATCTTCGGCGATCACTTTGCATGGTTCCGCAACGCCGGGAGTGTAGGCAAGAGCCAGATCTTCCCGTGTTTTTATGGCGCACTTGGACACGGTCTCTAATTTACCGTTCCATTCTTCGTGGAGTTTTAAAGCTTTTTCGCTGTTTGTCATTTTGGTACGACCTTTCTTTATGTTAATAGGAAATACCAATATCATACCATATGAAAGGAAAGTCGGCAACTTTTTGAAAAAAATTTGGAAAATTTTTCAAAAAAACTTGCCAAGCGGAGAGAATGCGGTTATAATAAATGTGTAGTCGAAAATTATGTAATTCTACATATTTTTTCCCGATGATAGATAGGAGAATAGTTTATGCGTGAAAAATTACAGACATTGTCGCTTGCAGTCCTAAAGGATTTTGCGAAGGACAAGAAAATCAAGAATTTCAGTACAATGAAGAAGAGCGATTTAATTGAAGCAATCATTGCTGCAACGGAGGGTGAAGGACAGGCTGATAATAAAGAGAATAAGCCGGAGGCGAAGACCGAGGCAAAAGAGACGGCTAAGACGCAGGAACCGGCAGAAGAGAAAGCGGAACTCAGCGAGGACGATAAGTACAAGAAGCGGCAGGAAATCCTGGAACAGAATGTGGTCGTGGATCCGGTGCCTGCGGACGGTATTCTGGAGGTTATGCCGGACGGTTACGGATTTATCCGTTGTGAGAATTTCCTTCCGGGAGCGGACGACGTATATGTTTCACCGGCGCAGATCAAGCGTATCGGTCTGAAGACCGGCGACATTCTTGTAGGCAAGAAGAGGGTGAAGACGCAGGGCGAGAAGTTCGCGGCGCTCCTTGAGCTGGATTCGGTAAACGGATACGACCCGGAGGTATTGCAGACAAGACCGAATTTTGAGAAACTTACGCCAATCTTCCCGAACGAACGTATCCATTTGGAGAGGGGAAATCCGACGACGGCAATGCGTATTGTTGATCTGATGTGTCCAATCGGCAAGGGGCAGCGTGGTATGATCGTTTCCCAGCCGAAGGCAGGTAAGACAACCCTGTTAAAGCAGATCGCGACGGCTGTGCTGAAAAGCAATCCGGAAATGCATATGATCATTCTGCTGATCGATGAAAGACCGGAGGAAGTTACGGATATCCGGGAGTCGATCGTAGGCGATAATGTGGAAGTTATTTATTCTACGTTTGACGAACTTCCGGAAAGACATAAAAGAGTGTCCGAGATGGTGGTCGAGCGCGCCAGAAGACTTGTGGAACACAAGAAAGACGTTATTATCCTTCTGGACAGTATCACAAGGCTGTCAAGGGCGTATAACGTTACGGTTCAGGCAAGCGGGCGTACCTTATCCGGCGGTCTTGATCCGGCGGCGCTTCATATGCCGAAGAGATTTTTCGGCGCGGCGCGTAACATGAGGGAGGGCGGAAGCCTTACGATTTTGGCAACGGCGCTGATTGAGACGGGAAGCCGTATGGACGACGTTGTTTTCGAGGAATTTAAGGGTACGGGTAATATGGAGCTTGTTCTCGACCGGAAATTATCCGAGAAGAGAGTGTTCCCTGCGATCGATATCGCAAAGTCAAGTACCAGAAGGGACGACCTGCTTCTTTCTAAGGAAGAGATGGAAGCGATGGAGATCATTCGCAAGAATTTGAACGGCATGAAGCCCGATGAAGCAGCAGACAGGATCATTGACGCGTTTGCGAGGACGAAGAATAACCGGGATTTCATTCAGTATATTAAAAAGACAAGATTAAATTAAAAAAACAGTTGCATTGCCTGAAATTCTATGGTACACTTAATAAGCTGTTTGTAAAAGCAATTGATCGCAGGCTGATTGTTATGCACGCAGAGATGTATGAGATTTAAGAGGCGGTCAATTATATACAGATTTAGTTTAGTGAGGTGAAAATCATGAAAGAAGGAATCCATCCGGAGTACTATCAGGCAAAGGTTGTCTGCAACTGTGGCAATGAGTTTGTAACAGGTTCAACAAAGTCGGATATCCACGTTGAAATTTGTTCAAAGTGTCATCCGTTCTACACCGGTCAGCAGAAGGCTGCATCAGCTCGTGGACGTATTGAGAAGTTCAATAGAAAGTATGGCGTTGAAAGCAAATAAGTTCTGTAAGACAAGGTTGAGATCGTATGGTCTCAACCTATTTTACTTAAATAGGAAATTTCAAGGAGAGGTCAGACTTTATGAAATCATCAGGAATAGGCGGGCAGGCCGTAATAGAAGGAATTATGATGAAGAATAAAAATCGTTATTCCATCGCGGTCCGTAAGCCGGATAATGAAATCGAGGTAATTGTTAAAAAATGCAGTAATCTTCCCAAAAAGATAAAGATACTGAGGCTGCCGGTCATACGGGGTGTTTACAATTTTATTGACTCCCTGATCATGGGAATGTCAACGCTGACGTATTCGGCAAGTTTTTATGAGGACCCGCAGGAACAGGCGCCGACGCCGGCGGATAAGCTGGCGCGAGGATTGTTTAAAGATAAACTGGATTCGATCGTTATGGCGGTGACGATCATCGTCGCCATTATATTCGCGTTAGGGCTTTTTATGGCGTTGCCGTTTTACCTGTCCCGTATGCTGTCCCGTGTGATCGTGTCAAAGACGTGGTTAAATCTCTTTGAGGGAATTATCCGTCTGACGATTTTTTTGGTCTATGTTGTGGCGATTTCCATGATGAACGATATCAAGCGTGTCTATATGTATCATGGCGCGGAGCATAAGTGCATTAATTGTATTGAAAACGGTCTGGAACTGAATGTAAAGAACGTAAGAACCAGTTCGAGACTGCATAGACGGTGCGGAACCAGTTTTATGCTGTTTGTTATGCTGGTGAGCGTTATCCTGTTTATGTTCATCAAGAGCGATAACGCGGTGACGCAGATGGGAATGAGGCTGCTTCTGGTTCCCGTGGTGGCGGGTGTTTCTTATGAGATATTAAAACTCGCGGGGCGTTCCAACAGCCTGATCATGCGTATTATCAGCGCGCCGGGGCTTCTTTTGCAGAAATTGACGACCAAAGAGCCGGACGACGATATGATCGAGGTTGCCATTGCCGCCATCGAGGCGGTATTTGACTGGAGGGAATTCCGTTCCGTTTACGATGAAGATACTGATGAAGACGCGTTTGAGTTTATTGATAATGACGACGATATTCCTCAGTATGTGGAAACTTTCGGGGCGGCTATGCAGCCGCAAGAGCAGGCATATATGGAAGGACAGATGATGGAACAGTCTTATATGGAGCAATCCTATATGGGGGATATGCAGCAGGAGTATATGCAGGATCAGCCCGTAGAAGGAATGTATGAACAGCCCGCAGAGGAAGCGTATGAACAGCAGGAATTTTATGACAACGTATGAGCAGGCGCTGGCGGAGGGAAGGAAAATTCTTAAAAATGCCGGCATAGAGGAATACGACGTGGACGGTTTTTTGCTGCTGACGGAGCTTTTGGGCATGAGCAGAACACGTTATTTTATGGGGCAGAAAGATAACATTCCCGCGAAGGATTATGAGAAATATATGCGCGCCGTCGCGAGAAGGAGCAAACATGAACCGCTGCAATATATCACGGGAAAAACCGGTTTCATGGGGTATGATTTTCTGGTGGAACCCGGTGTGCTGATCCCGAGAATGGATACGGAGGTTCTTGTTCTGGAAGCGGAAAAGGTTATGAAACAGCGGTATCCGCAGAAAGAACAGATAAAAATTCTTGATCTGTGTACGGGATCGGGGTGTATTTTGATTTCGCTGTCATTGCGCAACGGGAACGTTTCGGGTATCGGCGTCGATGTTTCGGAAACGGCTCTTGGTGTGGCGGAGAAAAACGCGAAAGCGCTGAACTGCCCTTTTGTAGATTTTTTACAGAGCGATCTTTTTGAAAAGGTAGAGGGAACATTTGATATGATCGTTTCAAACCCGCCTTATATTGAAACGCAGGTGATCGGGGAGCTGATGGAGGAAGTAAGATCTTTTGAGCCGTTGACCGCTTTGGACGGAGGCAGGGACGGTCTGCGTTTTTACAGGAAGATCACGAAAGAAGCCGTAAATCATTTGGGTACAGGCGGCGTTTTGTGTTATGAGATTGGCTGTGACCAAGGAAATGCCGTTCTTACGGTCATGGAGGAAAACGGATTTGAAAATTGCCGCGTGGTGAAGGATCTGGCAGGGCTTGACCGCGTTTGTATAGGAAATTTATAAGTTGGAGGAAGATTTACCGTGGAGATTTTTGACAAATTAGAGGATATTGTCCGTCACTATGAAGATATTAACGCGGAGCTTTCCAGTCCCGATGTGGTGAATGACCAGGATCGGTTTAAAAAGCTCATGAAGGAGCAGAATAATCTCACCCCGATCGTGACTACATTTGCCGAATATAAGAAAAATAAGCAGAATATCGAGGACAGTCTGTTCATGCTGGACGAGGAAAGCGACGAGGAACTTCGGGAACTCGCGAAGGAGGAACTGAACGAGGCGAAGGACGCGGTGGAGAGACTGGAAAAGGAATTGAAGATCCTTCTTCTTCCAAAGGATCCCAACGATGAGAAGGATATCATCGTGGAAATCCGCGCGGGAGCGGGCGGTGATGAAGCGGCGTTATTTGCGGCGGAACTGTTTCGTATGTACAGTCATTTTGTGGAGACGAAGGGCTGGAAGGTTGAGGTTGTCAATGTGGACGAGACGGGTATCGGCGGCATGAAGGAAGTGGAGTTTATGGTGAAGGGAAACGGCGCGTATTCCGTTATGAAGTACGAGAGCGGCGTTCATCGTGTGCAGCGCGTCCCGGAAACGGAGAGCGGAGGGCGTATCCATACGTCTACCGCCAGCGTTGCGGTTATGCCGGAAGCGGAGGAGGTGGATATCCAGATTGACGAAAAGGATATCCGTATTGATGTTATGCGTGCGTCGGGAAACGGCGGTCAGTGTGTCAATACCACGGATTCCGCGGTCCGTCTGACTCATTATCCGACCGGTATCGTGATTTACAGCCAGACGGAGAAATCGCAGATCCAGAATAAGGATAAGGCGTTTGCGTTGCTGCGCGCCAAACTTTATGATATGGAGTGCCAGAAGGCGCATGACGCGGAGGCGGAGGCAAGAAGAAGCCAGATCGGTACGGGCGACCGTTCCGAGAAGATCCGGACATATAATTTCCCACAGGGGCGCGTGACGGATCACAGGATCGGTCTGACGCTTTATAAGCTGGATAAGATCATGGACGGTGATATCCAGGAGATCATTGACGGCTGTGTGGCGGCGGATCAGGCGGCAAAACTGAGCAGAATGAATAATGAGGGGTAGGAAAATAAGTAACAAAAAGAAAAAGGCTGTTGCGAAAAATTGTTTGGCAACAGCCTTTCGTTATTCTATTCAACAGCCTCCAGACCGGAGAAACTTTCATACATCTGTCCGGCGTTCGGTTCGCCAAGACCGTCTAAGATGGTATCTTCCTGATAACGCAGTGTATAGTAATTATAGTAAATATATCCGGCGGTATCAAAGACATTGTATTGAATGTGAAGGATACCGTTTTTGCGGATAAAGAAAGAAAACTCGATTTTTGCCGTATTTTCATTTGTCTCTTCGGCGCGTATCTGTTCCAGAAGTTCCTTCGCATTTGCCAGTTTAAGAAATTCTTCTTCCGAGACTTCCTTTGCCGTATATTCTTTGTAGGTATTATCTGTGTTATCATAAGTTAAGTATGTGCGGTTCCAAGTGTGCATGATCGTTGTCTGTATGTCAGGGTCGTACATTCCGTCATAGGCTTCTACCGAAAGATAAATATTTCCTTCATCATCTGTCCCCACATATCCCGGTTGATTTTCCACAAGGCATTGTATCTGGGAATTTTGCAAAGCCAGTATGGAATAACATTTGATAGTACCCATCACGTTATAAGTATTTATGACAACGTGGGTTTCGTGGTTGTGCGCAATGACTTCTATGTTACATGCGTCATAATAACTGCCGGAACAAAGAACTTCTTCGCAGACAGTTCCGTCGCTGTTGCAGTACCATATGTGGTAGTAGCCGTCCGTATTGGCAACAAACGCGCCAAGCAGTTCCTTTCTTCCGTCATGATCCATGTCGAGACAGAGATAAGTTTCCAGATTGCAGCCGCAGGCTTTCTGCATGATATCAATGAGAACCGCTTCGTCAAGAGCGGAAGATGCCGGTTCCGTTTGAGCCGTTTCCGGCGAAGATGTCTCCACCGGCTTTTGTGTTTCGGCGGAGGAGGTAAAAGTATTGTCCGCCGGGGCGGAAGCAGGGCTGCCACAGGCGGTAAAATGCAGCGTCAGAAACAAAAGCGGAAGTATCAATAAATTTTTGTGCATGGGAGCGCCTCCTAAGTATAATTTATACATTCAGTTTAGCACCGCCCGTCAAAAAAGACAACCAGTTCTGATTGCCATGCTTTGGGAAAAATGGTATAATGATTTATAATTAGCACGCTGGAAAAATCTTTCGAAGGGAGAACTTTTTAATGAAATTTTCTAAAATCTTATCAGTGGCTCTGGCTGTAACCTTAGTTGCCGGAAGCTTGTGCGGCTGCGGAAGCGCGTCCGCCAAGAGGAAAACGATAGGTTCCATCAGTGATGGGGACGCGGCGGGAGCTTCGCAAAAGGCGGAAGTAGAACTTACGCTGGTGGTTGCGTCCAACCAGACATCGCTGGAAAATCCATATCATTTCGGTTTGGAGACTTTTAAGGAAGTTATGGAGGAACTGTCGGGCGGAACGGTTGAAGTAATCTGTAGTGACGGCGATTTATCGGAAGTTGAGGAGGAATTGCTTGCTATGCTGGATTCGGGACAGATCCAGATGGCGGTTTGCTCTCCGGGCAATATGGCGTCTGCCGGAGTTTCTGAGGTAAATATGCTTTCCCTGCTGTATCTTTTTGACGGTTTCAGTCATTGGGAAGCCGCGATGGACGGTGAATTTGGCTCCGCAATGACGGATATCATTCTGGATAAGACGGATAACAAGTACCGGATCATGGGTTACTGGTCGGCGGGCGTTCGTGATTATTACGGCAAGATACCGATCACAACGGCGGCGGACGTAGAAGGTATGACCATACGAACACAGATTTCCGGCGTGGTTTCGGATTTTTGGACACAGCTTGGCGCGCAGCCTGTTAATATTGGCTGGGGCGTGCTTTACGACGCGCTGAAAAATAACGAAGTCGATTCGGCGGAAAACGATTATACCAATTTAATGCTGAAAGAGCATCATACAACGGAAAACGGAAAATTTATCTGTGAAACACATCATGATTATACAACGCGTTTATTCTTAATGAACGGTGATTTTTATGACAGCCTTACGAGCGAGCAGAAGAACTGGATCAATACGGCTTCTCTGGCGGCTACCTTACAGGAACGGGCGGTTACATACGACATGATGGACAGCTCGAAAGCGCAGTGTATCGCGGACGGCGCGAAAGTTACGGAGTATGACAAAATGGATATTGCAAGTTTTAAAGAGGTAGCGGTAACCATTCAGGACGAATATGCAGACGGCAATGGTCTCAGAAATTATCTTGAGATGATCCGCAGCGCGAAATAATCGGGAGGAAACGGTATTGGGAAAAAATAATCAAAAAGAGGTTCAGACGAACCGGAATAAAGAAAAAGCGCAGTTTGCGATGGGGATTAAGGCAAAGCTTCTGATCGGCTTTGCGATCCCGCTTATTTGTACGATTGTAGTCGGTATCGGAGCATACTCTCTGGCAGCGTCCGGTATGACGTCGAATTACGAGGATTCCATGTCGAAGGCGTTGACGATGGCTATGGAATATCTGGATTTTGGTTTTGAGTCCGCCGTTTCACAGTCCGAGCAGTTGTATTACGATACGGATCTGATGAAATGGGCGACGGGAGCGATTTATAATGAATGGACGAGGAAAGAGATCGCGGAGTCGGCTCTGGTTGACTTAAATGTTAAAAAAGCAGGTAATGAATTTGTTTCCAATATGTATATCATTCCGGGACAAAGCCTGCCGATCGTGTCAACTTATGATGAAGGCTCGACGATAAAGGGATTTTATGAGGAACTGGAAGCGAGCAGCGAAGCGGTATGTCTGGAAAATTTAAGCGGCGACTGGCTGGGATCGCATGAGTATATTGATACGGTAATGGCAGGTGTTTATACGGGATATTCGTCCGATGATTACGCGTGTTCCTATATCCGCCCGATGACAACGAGACGCGCGTGTATCGTGGTGGATTACAGCAGTAAGGCGATTGCCGATGTCCTGCGTAATCTGGATCTGGGAGACGAAAGCATTTCCGCGTTTGTTACGGCGGACGGAAGGGAACTTCTCCTTCAGGGAAGCGAAATCGTAAGCGGCGGTGATTTTTCATTCCTCGACCAGTCTTACTTTACTCAGGCGATGTCTGAAAACGCGGCAATGGTGATCGAGTATGTGGATTACAAGAATAAAGAATATTTATTTATGGTGAGCAAGAGTTATGAGAACGGTTCCGCAATCTGCGCGATGGTGCCGGTGAGCATGGTGAACGCAGGGGCAAATTCCATTAAGCAGATAACGATCTTCATGGTAATTATTTCATGGGTTATAGCGGCTCTGGTCGGCGTGCTGATCATCATGGGTATTTCTTCAACGATCAAACAGATCAGTGATAAGCTGAAACTGGTGTCCGGCGGCGACCTGACGGTAACCATGAGCGAGAACCGGCGTGATGAATTTAAACTTCTGGTCAAAAATATTGTGGATATGATCAGAAATTCAAGAAATCTGATCGTGCAGGTTTTAAAGACGACGGAGAATGTATCGACTTCCACGGAACGTCTGGCGGAGGCTTCGGAGGTGCTTACAACTTCCAACAGTCAGATCGCGGTTGCGGTCGATGAAATGGATACTGGATTGAACCAGCAGTCCAAGGATTCACAAAACTGTCTTCTTCTTATGGACGAATTGTCAAAGAGAATTACGCTGGCGGTCGATACGGTACATAATATGAACGCGATCACGGGAGATACCAAGAGGATCATTGAAGAAGGTATGTCCACTATGGACGAACTTACCGAGAAGTCGCAGAATACGACCAATATTACCAGAAATGTTACCTCAAATATCCGGAACCTTGAGGAAAGCCTTGAGGAAGTTGAGAAATTCGTCGGCACGATCAACAGTATCGCGGAGGAAACAAGCCTGCTTGCGCTGAACGCCTCCATAGAGGCTGCCCGCGCGGGAGAAGCGGGACGTGGTTTCGCGGTTGTTGCGGAGTCTGTCAGCAAGTTATCCGACGGAACCATCGAGGCGGCAGAACAGATCCAGAGCGTTATGGAGGAGATTAAGAGCCACGCCAACGAAACGGTTAATGTTGCTTCCAATGCCGAAGAAATCGTATCAAAACAGACGGAAACGGTTAATGATACCATTGATGTTTTTGGCAGCATGAACAGTTATCTCGGAAATCTGGTAGATCAGCTTGATTCGCTGGAGAAGACGATCGAGAGTATGGAAAGACACAGAAATGATACGCTTTCCGCTATTCAGAGCATTTCTGCTGTTTCCGAGGAGACGGCGGCTTCCGTTTCTCTTGTAAATGATTCTCTGAAACACCAGATAACGATGGTAGGAAATCTTCATGATTCGTCCATCGAGCTGGAAGACCGCGCGAAAGAGCTTACCGAGGCGGTAAACGCGTTTAAGATCGAGTAAGTTCCGCTCTTTTTAAGGACAGGAAAGCAGAGAGGAACCGGGAATGACAAATCAGTATACGGTTGCATATATAAGGGCGTCGCTGGAGGACGAGAAAAGTATAGAAAAACAGGTGAACGATATCGAAGAATACTGCGATGAGAATAATATCATCAGCTTCGGTTTCTATGAGGAGATCGGAGACGAAATTACAGAGGGAATGATTGATTTTCTCAAGTCCTCCTGTAAAGGGAAAAACGCGGTTATTCTGGTGGCGTCCCTGGGCGTTCTTGGCGGCGACCTGAAAAAAGTTTCGGACGTGGCCGCGGGCTTTAAGGCGGAAGGGATTGAAGTAAAATCTTTGAATAAGTGGGAAATGCAGGTTCTTTCCATGCAGGAGACGGACCGGACGTGAGGCGCGTTTTCGAGGAGATTTGTGATGATATTATCCACATTGTGTTATATTGAGCAAAAGGATCAATATTTAATGCTTCACCGTGTTAAGAAGGAGAACGATATCAACCATGATAAGTGGATCGGAGTGGGCGGCAAATTCAAAGAGAACGAGACGCCGGAAGAATGTCTTTTGCGGGAAGTCAAGGAAGAAACGGGATTAACTCTGACTAAGTACCGCTACAGAGGTCTTCTTACATTTATTTATGAAGATATGGAAGCGGAATATATTTATCTGTTCACGGCGACGGAGTATACAGGCGAACTTACGGAGTGTGACGAGGGCAATCTGGAATGGGTCGATAAGGCAAGGATAGATAGTCTTCCCATTTGGGAGGGCGACCGGATTTTCTTTAAGCTGTTGAATGACGAGGAAGTGCGGTTCTTTTCCGTTAAACTCAAATATATCGGAGATAAGCTGGTTGAGCATGACGTTAAGAAATATTAATGAAATATTTACTCCAAAGCTATTATATTTTATGAAAAACAGTCGATATACTATATGATATAAAATAGAGAAATTGCAGAGCGATTTCCTATTAAATAAAATATC